>WGBS01000277.1 GCA_015494165.1 Gammaproteobacteria bacterium
ACCCTCTGCCCCGGGCCTCGGCGCACGGCACGGAGCGCGGCGCCGTGAGCGCGGGGCGAAGCCAGGTGCGGCGAATCGGCGCACGCGCTCAGGCGGGGAGGCTTTTCGTGCCGGGGCACCGAACCCTCTGCCCCGGGCCTCGGCGCACGGCACGGAGCGCGGGCATGGGACCGCGCGCATGAGATGAGCACCGGCGGCGAGGGCGCGCTCTACGCGAAGCGCATCCCCATCCACCCGCGCTCGGTGCGCGGGCGCTTCCGGCGCCTGAAGTACGCGGTCCTGGCGCTCGCCTACGGCGTCTACTTTCTGCTGCCGTGGCTGCGCTGGGCGCGGCCCGCGGGGCCGGACCAGGCCGTGCTCTTCGACCTGCCGGCGCGGCGCTTCTACGTCTTCGACCTCGTCGTCCACCCCGACGACATCTTCTGGCTCGCGGGCCTGCTGGTCGCCGCGGCGCTGCTGCTGTTCTTCGTCACCTCGCTCGCGGGCCGCGTCTTCTGCGGCTACTTCTGCTTCCAGACGCTGTGGACGGACGTCTACCAGCTCATCGAGCGGCTGGTGCAGGGCGAGCGCGCGGCGCGCCTGCGGCTCGAGGCGCAGCCGTGGAACGCCGAGAAGATCCGCAAGAAGGGGCTCACGCACCTGCTGTGGCTCGCGGTGGCCTTCGCCACGGGGCTCACCTTCACCCTCTACTGGGCCGACGCCCCGCAGCTCGTGCGCGCCTTCTTCACCGGCGCCGCGCCCTTCCCGGCCTATGCCACGGCGGCCTTCCTCACGGCCACCACCTACGTGATGGCCGGCATCGCGCGCGAGCAGGTCTGCACCTACATGTGCCCGTACGCGCGCTTCCAGGGGGTGATGTTCGACCGCGACACACTGATCGTCGCCTACGACCGCGCGCGCGGCGAGGGCGAGAAGGGCAGCCACCGGCCGGTGCGGGGCCTGCGCACGCGCGCCGAGCGCCACGCCGCGGGCCACGGCGACTGCGTCGACTGCGGCTACTGCGTGCAGGTCTGCCCGACCGGCATCGACATCCGCGACGGCCTGCAGTACCAGTGCATCACCTGCGCGCTGTGCATCGACGCCTGCGACACGGTCATGGACCGCCTCGGCTGGCCGCGCGGGCTCATCCGCTACACCTCCGAGAACGCCCTCGCCGGGCGGCCGACGCGCATCCTGCGCCCCAAGGTGCTCGGCTACGGCGGTGCGTTCTTTCTCGCGGTGGCGCTGCTCGCCTGGAGCGTGGCCGCGCGCGCACCGCTCGAGGTGACCGTGATCCAGCAGCGCCAGCCGCTCTACGTGACGCTTTCGGACGGGCGCATCCAGAACGGCTACGAGGTCAAGCTGGTCAACAAGACCGAGCGCGCCCTCGAGCTCGCGGTGCGCCTCGCCGCGCCGGCGGGGGCCGAGCTCGATCTCGGGCGCATCCGCACGGTGCGCCTCGCACCGGAGCGCATGGTGCGGGTCCTGGCGCGCGTGCGCCAGCGCCCCGAGGGCGCCGCGCGCCGCGTCGTCTTCCGCGTCGAGGAGCTGCACGGGCGCGTGGCGCCGGTCGAGCACGAGGCGCCCTTCTTCGTGCCGCAGGCGGCAGGAGGGGGCTGAGATGGACCTGGTGCTGACCGCCGCGGGTGGCGCGCTGCTCGTCGTCGCGGGCTATCACGCCGCGCGGCGCCTCGCGCGCCTGGCTCCGCCCGCGGCGGCGCTCGCGGCGGTGGCGCTCGCGCTCGCAGGCTATGCGGCGGCGGTGCTCGCAGGCTCCGCGCCCGCGCCGGGCCTCGACGAGGCGGCGCTGCACGTCGCCGCCTACGGCCTGACGGGCTACGGCGCCGCGCTCCTCGGCAAGGCGCGCGCGCGCCGCGCCGGGGGCCGGCGGCTCCATCCCGCGCCCGCCGCCATCGTCGCCTTCCTGGGTGCGGTGGTGGCCGTCAACGTGGTCTTCGTGCTGGTGGCGGAGCGCGGGCTTCCGGCGGGCCTCGCCGAGCGGCTGCTCCCCGCCCCGCGCGGGGGCGGACAGGTCGCGGCCACGGGCTTCCCGGGCGCCATCACCAAGGGCTCGGCGCGGCGCCCGCTCGCCCACCGCGCGCGCCTCGAGGCGCTGGCGCGCCAGCGCGCTCTCGGCTGGCGCGTGGAGGGCGGCTGGGCGGGCGCGCCGCGCGCGGGCCAGCCGGCCGTGTTCGTGGTCGAGGCCAGCGGGCCCGACGGGCGCCCGCTCGACGGCGCCCGCGTCGAGGCGCGCTTCGTGCGCCCCGGCGCGGAGGGGCTCGGCCGCGCGCTGGCGCTCGCCGCCGCCGGGGGCGGCCGCTACCATGGCCGGGTGGCGCTCGCCGCGCCCGGGCGTTGGGAGGTGACGGTGGTCGTGCGCCGCGGCGGAGAGCGCTTCGAGCTGCGGGGCGAGACGTGGGTCCTCGACGGTGACGGGGGCGGGCGGCGGACAGTGGGCCCTGAATCGTGAACCGCATGCCGCAGGCCGTGTACCGCGCACCATTCGGCGAGGTGAGGGCGAAGGCACAGGAGGCGGCGCCCCCCGCCGGGCCGCACGAGGGGGCCCGCTGCTTCCACTGCGGCGAGCCGGTGCCGGAGGGGCTGGAGCTCTCCGTCGAGATCGAGGGCGAGCCGCGTCCCATGTGCTGCCACGGCTGCAAGGCGGTGGCCGAGGCCATCGTCGAGGCGGGGCTGACGGACTTCTACCGCTACCGCGAGGAGCGCCCGGGCCGCCCGCGCGAGCTCGTGCCGGAGGCGCTGCGCGAGCTCGAGCTCTATGACCGCCCGGAGCTGCAGCGGCAGTTCGTGCGCGCCGCGGGCGAGGGCACGGTGCGCGAGGCGGCGCTGATCCTCGAGGGCATCGCCTGCGCGGCCTGCGTGTGGCTCACCGAGCGCCACGTGGCGCGCCTGCCGGGCGTGCTCTCCTTCCAGGTCAACTACGCCACCCACCGCGCGCGCGTGCGCTGGGACGAGGGGCGCATCCGCCTGAGCGAGATCCTCAAGGCCATCGCCGCCATCGGCTACGTGGCCCACCCCTACGACCCGGGCCGCCAGGAGGCGGTGGCGCGGCGCGAGCGCGCCGCGGCGCTCAGGCGCCTGGCCGTGGCGGGGCTCGGCACCATGCAGGTGATGATGCTGGCCGTGGCCCTGTACGCCGGCGAGGCCCAGGGCATGGCCCCCGACATCCGCGCGCTGCTGCGCTGGGCGAGCCTCGCGCTCTCGGCACCGGTCGTGCTCTACAGCGGCTCGGGCTTCTTCCTCGCGGCGCTGCGCGACCTGCGCCGCCGCCGCCTCGGGATGGACGTGCCGGTGGCGCTCGCCATCGGCGCGGCCTTCGCCGCGAGCGCCTGGCACACGGTGCGCGGCGCGGGCGAGATCTACTTCGACTCGGTCACCATGTTCGTCTTCTTCCTGCTCACGGGACGCTACCTGGAGATGGCCGCCCGTCACCGCGCCGGACGCGCCATGGACGCGCTCGCGCGCCTGCTGCCGGCGACCGCCACGCGCCTCGGCCCCGGCGGCGCCGAGGAGACGGTGGCGGTGGCCGAGCTCGCCCCGGGCGAGCGGGTGCGGGTGCGCCCCGGCGAGACCGTGCCCGCCGACGGCGTGGTGGAGGAGGGCGAGAGCGCCGTGGACGAGTCGCTGCTCACGGGCGAGCGCATGCCGCGCCCCGTGGCGCCCGGGGCGCGCGTCATCGGCGGCGCCCTCAACACGGACAGCCCCCTGGTGGTGCGCATCGAGCGCGTCGGCGAGGAGACCGTGCTCGCCTCCATCCGGCGCCTGCTCGACCGCGCCCAGGCCGAGAAGCCCGCGGTGGCCCGGCTCGCCGACCGTGCCGCGGCCCGGTTCGTGGGCGCCGTGCTCGCGGCCGCCGCGGCCGTGGCCTGGTGGTGGTGGGCGCACGAGCCCGCGCGCGCCTTCGGGATCACGCTCGCCATGCTGGTCGTGACCTGCCCCTGCGCGCTCTCGCTCGCCACGCCCGCCGCGGTCACCGCCGCCACCGGCGCCCTCATGCGGCTCGGGCTCGTGACCACGCGCGGCCATGCGCTGGAGACGCTCGCGCGCGCCACGCACCTGGTGCTCGACAAGACCGGCACCCTGACCACGGGGCGGCTGCGCGTCGAGCGCGTGCGGCCGCTGCGCGCCGGCGTGGACGCCGACAGTGCGCTCGCGCTCGCCGCCGCCCTCGAGGCCGGCTCCGAGCACCCCATCGCCGAGGCCGTGCGCGCGGCGGCGCGCGCGCGCGGCCTGGCCGTGCCCGAGGCGCGCGCGCTGCGCGCCCGTCCCGGCCACGGCGTGGAGGGCGAGGTCGGCGGCCGCAGGCTGCGCCTCGGCACCGAGGCCTGGACGGGCACCCCCGGGGTCGTGGCCGGCACGGCCACCGCGGTGGTGCTCGCCGACGGCGACGGGCCCCTCGCCGTGCTCGAGCTCGGCGACGAGCTGCGCCCCGACGCCGCCGAGGCGCTGGCGGCGCTGCGCGGGCTGGGGCTCGAGCTTCGCATCCTGAGCGGGGACCGCCCGGAGGCGGTGGAGGAGGTCGCGCGTCGCCTCGGCGTCGCGGGCGAGGGAGGCCTCACGCCCGAGGGCAAGCTCGAGCGCATCCGCGCGCTCCAGCGCCGCGGTGCCGTGGTCGCCATGGTGGGCGACGGCGTCAACGACGCGGCCGTCCTCGCCGGGGCGCAGGTCTCGGTCGCTATGGCGAGCGGGACCCAGCTCGCGCAGGCGAGCGCCGACCTCGTGCTCCTCAGCGGCCGCCTCATGGCGCTCGCCGAGGGCGTGCGGCTCGCGCGCCGCACGCTGGCCGTCATCCGCCAGAACCTCGCCTGGGCCGCGGGCTACAATCTGCTGGCGCTGCCGGCGGCGGCCGCCGGCTGGGTCGCGCCCTGGATGGCGGCCATCGGCATGTCGGCGAGCTCGCTGGTGGTGGTGCTCAACGCGCTGCGCCTGGGGCGGCACACGCCCGGCGCGCGCGGCCCCGCGCGCGCGGGCGTCGCGGCGGCGGATGCCTGAGGCCAGATGGAGATCCTGTTCCTGCTCATCCCGCTCGGCTTCGTGCTGCTGGCCGCGGCGGTGTGGGCCTTCGTCTGGGCCGTGCGCTCGGGCCAGTTCGAGGACCTCGAGGGGCCGGCCTGGCGCGTGATCCTCGACGACGACGACCCGCGCGTGCCGCGCCGCCGCGGGGCGGACCGCCCCGCCCGCGGCGAGGAGCCGGACAATCCGGAATCCGTGGAGAAGAAGGAGGGCTAGCCGATGTTCAGCTTCCAGAACTTCCCGATGGCCATCATCCTCGCGCTGGTGACGCTCGCCTGGCTGAGCTTCCTGTCGGTCGTGCTCGGCTGAGCGCGGGTCAGGGCAGGAGGCTGAGGGGGAGCTCCCCCGCCAGGACCTCGAAGTCGCGGCGGTCGAGCGTCAGCACGCGCCCGCCGTTCTCCGCGGCGCAGGCGGCCACCGCCGCGTCCGCGAAGCCGAGCGGCAGGTCCGCGTAGCGGGCGGCGAGGGCCCGTGCGCGGCCGATGCGCTCGCGGCCGCAGTCGAGCGCGAACACCCCTTCCTCGAGGTCCTTCAGGAACAGGTCCAGGACCCGGCCGCCCAGCCGCGCGTCGATCAGGTAGGCGATCTCGCCGAGGATGGCCGCGGGCAACAGCCAGGGGCCCCCGTCGGCCAGCAGCGCCTCCCGCACCGCCTCGTGATCCGGGTCGCGGCGGTTCAGCAGGGCGTATAGGGCGGAGGTGTCGAGGGTCAGCACCCGCCGTGCCGCTCGGACCAGCGCGCCCGCAGCCAGTCCTCGGTCTCGCGCCCGCAGAGCGCCTCGTCGCTCCCGGCGCCGAGCGAGGCGGGCCGCACGGCCGCCGCCTCGTCCGTCAGATACCGCTCGAGCGCCTCGCGGATGAGGGAGGCGCGGCTGCGCCCGGCCCGCCGGGCCGCCTGGGCGAGGCGCCGCTCCAGCTCCCGCGGCAGGTAGATGGTGGTCTTTTCCACGCCGCGCCTCCAATCGTCCCCCAGGAGGGGTGCCAGCTACCATACGCCATACGTCCTACGCCGCGCAAGCTCGTGCCCCGCCCGCTGTGCGCCAGAGGCGGCAGGTGCGGGTGGGACGGCCGCCGCGCGGCACGGGGCGGCGGCTCAGGCGGCCGCCGCCATCGCCTTCTGGAGCTTGCGCAGGGCGTTCTTCTCGATCTGGCGGATACGCTCGGCGGAGACGCCGTAGCGGTCGGCGAGCTCCTGCAGCGTGGCCTTGGGCTCGCTGAGCCAGCGGCGCTCGACGATGTCGCGGCTGCGCGCGTCCAGGGTCTCGAGCGCCGCGGCGAGGCGCTCGCGGTTCCAGCGCTCCCAGTCCGAGGCCTCGACGGCGCCCGCCGGATCGTAGCGCGTGTCCGGCAGGTAGCCCGCGGGGGCGCTGTAGGGGCTTTCGTCCTCGTCGCCGTCCGCCTGCGGGTCGAAGGGCACGTCCTGGCCCGCGAGCCGGCCCTCCATCTCGAGCACGGTCTCGGGGCTGACGTCGAGCGCCTCGGCCACCGCATCGACCTCGGCGCGGCTCATCCAGCCGAGGCGCTTCTTGGCGCTGCGCAGGTTGAAGAACAGCTTGCGCTGCGCCTTGGTGGTGGCCACCTTGACGATGCGCCAGTTGCGCAGGATGAACTCGTGGATCTCGGCCCGGATCCAGTGGACCGCGAAGGAGACGAGCCGCACCCCCATCGCCGGGTCGAAGCGCTTGACGGCCTTCATCAGGCCGATGTTGCCTTCCTGGATGAGGTCGGCCAGCGGCAGGCCGTAGCCGGTATAGCCGCGGGCCACGTGGACGACGAAGCGCAGGTGCGAGAGCACGAGCTGGCGCGCGGCCTCGACGTCCTGGTGGTCGCGCCAGCGGTAGGCGAGCCGGCGCTCCTCATCGGCGCTCAGCATGGGCACGCGGTTGACGGCCTGGATGTAGGCGTCGAGATCGCCGACCGGCGAAGGGAGCGAGAGCTCGGGCGTCTTGTGCACCAGTGCGTTCGTCATTTCCTTGTCCCCCCTTTCCCAGGTGTGTCGGTGGATGGGTCGCCGGTTGCCGGCCTCCCGCCGGGGGTGCGCCGCGTCCGTGCCTGGAGCACAGGATGGACGTCCCGCGCCGCCGCGTCATTGTGCCCGGTCAATATTCGGGCGGTTTGGCGACGCGCACACCCCCAAGTTTAGCACTCACCGCATGAGAGTGCTAACCCCCGCGAAAGTTCCCGGGCGCCCGGCCGGGCCGGCGCCGCCGGGGCGCCCCGGCGCAGGCACGGGGCGGCGCGGGCTCCCGCGGCTCAGGCCTCCCCGCGGCTCAGGCCTCCCCGCGGGCGGGGCGGGGCAGGGCGGCGTACTCGGGCCCGGCGGCGGAGCAGACGCAGATGCGGTTGCGCCCGCGCCGCTTGGCCTCGTACAGGGCCTTGTCGGCCAGCGCCAGGAGGCGCGTGAGGGAGGTGTCGGGGTGGTCGACGGTGGAGGCGAGCCCGATCGAGACCGTCACGGGGATGTTGACCGGACGGAGCTGCTCGACCTTGCGCCGCAGCACCTCGGCGCGGGCGTTGGCCTCGCGCACGCCGCAGCGCGGCATGATGACGGCGAACTCCTCGCCGCCGAAGCGCACGACCAGCGAGCCGTTCTCCTCGAACAGCTCGTTGAGGAGCTGGCCGAGGGCCGCGAGCACGTGGTCGCCCGTCAGGTGGCCGAGCGAGTCGTTGATGCGCTTGAAGTGGTCGATGTCGAGGAGCATGGCCGAGAGCGGATGGTTGGACCGCTCGGCCACCAGCGCCTCGCCGTGGTCGAGGAGGTAGCGGCGCGAGCGCACCCCCGTGAGGCTGTCGGTGGTGGCGAGACGGCGCATCTCCTCGGCCTGGCGCTTGAGGGCGTTGAACTGCTGCTTGATGAGCAGCAGCGAGCGGATGCGCGCCATCAGCACCTCCTCCACGATGGGCTTGGTGACGAAGTCGTTGGCGCCCGCGTGGAAGACCTCGGCCTGGCGCTCCTCGCTGTCGTTGGCGGTGATGACCAGCACCGGCATCTCCTGCTGCGAGTAGTGCAGCCGGGCGCGGATGGCGTGCAGCAGGTCGCCGCCGGTCATGCGCCCCTGGAGGTAGAAGTCCGTGACGACGACGTCGAAGCCCTCGGCCTCCTTGGGCCCGCCGGGCCGGGTCTGCTCGAGCAGCTCCAGGGCCTGCTCGGCGGTCTCGGTGTGCACGACCTGCAGGCCCTGGCGCTCCATGATCTGGCGTACGAGGGTGGCGGCGGTGGGGCTGTCCTCGACGTAGAGCACGCGCCCGACGAGGCCCGCGTTGCGGCGCATGAAGGCCTTGACGAACTCGACGAAGGCCTGGTAGCCGAGCGACTTGTCGAAGTAGTCGGTGACGCCGGCGGCGAAGCCCTCGCGCAGCAGGCGGCTGTCCGCGTCGCCCGAGACCACCACCACCGGCATGTAGCGGTGGGCGTGGTCGGCGCGGATGCGCCGGCACAGGTCGAGCCCGTCCATGTCGGGCAGCATCAGGGCGGTGGTGAGGAGGTCGAAGCGGCTGAGCGCGAGCTGCTCGAGGGCCTCGGCGCCGGTGGCGCAGGTGACCACGCGGCTGCCCTCGAGCTCGTGGCGCAGGATGCGGGCGATGATGGTCCGCGAGACCTCGGACCCGTCCACCACCAGGATGCTGCCGCCCTTGCGGATCATGCCGCCCCTCCACGCCGGGCGCTCCCGGCCCGGCGCGGAGTATAGCGGCGCGCGCGCGCGCGGACGGCCGGATGCCGACTTCCGGCGCACGGGCGCCGCCGGACGGCATCCTCAGGCGGGCTCGATCTCGCGCAGATGGCGCGCCACCGCGAGCCAGGCGCCCGCGAGGCCGAGCGCCGCGCCCCCCGCGAGCAGCGCGAGGCTCGCTGCGGCGCCGAGCCCGGCGGGCCGCCAGGCGCTCGCGTAGAGCTCGGCGAGCCGCGCGGCGGGGCCCGCGAGCAGGGCGAGCGCGCCCTCGACCAGCAGCCAGGCGAGCGCCGCGCCGAGCAGGCCATGCCACAGCCCGCTGTAGAGGAAGGGGCGGCGGATGAAGCCGTCGGTGGCGCCGATCAGCTTGGCGACGACGATCTCCTCGCGGCGGTTCTGGATCTCGAGGCGGATGGTGTTGCCGACCACGAGCAGCACGGCGGCGGCGAGCAGCGCCGCGACCACCGCCACGCCGCGCCGCGCGAGCGCCAGGATGGCGTGCAGGCGCCGCACCCACTCGAGGTCGAGCTGCGCGGCCTCGACCTCCGGCAGGGCACGCAGGCGCGCGGCGAGCGCCACGAGCGCCTCCGGATCCGAGGCGGCGGGCGTGACCACCAGGGTCGCCGGCAGCGGGTTCTCGTCGAGCGCGTCGAGGGCCTCGCCGAAGCCCGACAGCCGCCGGAACTCCGCGAGCGCCTGCTCGGGCGTGACGAGCTCGACGGCGCGCACCCCGGGGCGGGCGGCGAGCTCGCGCCGCAGGGCGCGCGCGCGCGCGGGGTCCACCCCGCGCTCGAGGAAGAGCGAGATGCGCGCCTCGCCCCGCCACCCCCCCGTGACCGCCTGGGCGTTGGCGAGCAGGACGTGGAGGCCCGCGGGCAGCGCCAGCGCGATGCCGATGACCGCGAGCGTCATCAGGCTCGAGAGCGGCTCGCGCGCCAGGCGCCGCAGGCTCCCGGCGGCGGCGTCGCGGTGCTCGGCGAGCCAGGCCCGGAGGCGCAACCGGCGCGGCCGCCCGGCGGGCGCGGCACCGGCGGCGCGCTCGCCGCGCGCGGCCATTCAGGCCGCCTCCGCCGCGCCCTCGACCAGGCGCCCCTCGCGCAGCACCAGCCGCCGCCGGCCCATGGCCTCGACGAGCGCGATGTCGTGGGTGGCGATGAGCACCGTCACGCCCACCTGATTGAAGCGCGCGAACAGCGCCATGATCTCGCGCGAGAGCTCGGGGTCGAGGTTGCCCGTGGGCTCGTCGGCGAGCAGCAGGGGCGGGCGGTTGACCACGGCGCGGGCGATGCCGACGCGCTGCTGCTCGCCGCCGGAGAGCGTCACGGGATAGGCGCGCTCCTTGCCGAGCAGGCCCACCTGGTCGAGGGCCGCGCGCACACGCCGGCCCACCTCCGGGCCGCGGTGGCCGGCGACGTGGAGCGGGAGCGCCACATTGTCGAAGACGGTGCGGTCGGCGAGCAGGCGGTGGTCCTGGAAGACGACGCCGATGCGCCGGCGAAGCTGCGGGATGCGCCGCCGCGGCAGCCGGCCGACGTTGAGCCCGTCGACCAGCACCTGACCGGCGGTGGGGCGCTCCAGGCAGGCGATGAGCTTGAGCAGCGTGCTCTTGCCCGCCCCGGAGTGGCCCGTGAGGAAGGCCATCTCGCCGTGGCCGAGGCGGAAGCTCACGCCGCGCAGCGCCTCCTTGCCGCCGGGGTAGCGCTTGCTGACGGCGTGGAACTCGATCACGGCGCCTCGCCCGCGGGCGTCTCCTCGAACAGCGCGTCCACGAAGAGCTCGGCGTCGAACTCGCGCAGGTCCTCGGCGCCCTCGCCGACGCCGATGTAGCGGATGGGGATGCCCAGCGCCTCGGCGATGGCGAAGAGGATGCCGCCCTTGGCGGTGCCGTCGAGCTTGGTGACAGCGATGCCGGTCACGCCCACCGCCTCGTGGAACTGGCGCGCCTGGGCGAGCGCGTTCTGCCCCGTGGTGGCGTCCAGCACCAGCAGCACCTCGTGCGGCGCCTCGGGGTCGAGCTTGCGCACGACGCGTACCACCTTGGCGAGCTCCTCCATCAGGTTGGACTTGGTGTGGAGCCTGCCGGCGGTGTCGGCGAGCAGCACGTCGATGCCGCGCGCGCGCGCCGCCTGGAGCGCGTCGTAGATGACCGAGGCCGAGTCGGCGCCGGTGTGCTGGGCGACCACGGGCACGCCGTTGCGCTCGCCCCAGGCCTGGAGCTGCTCCACGGCGGCCGCGCGGAAGGTGTCGCCCGCGGCGAGCATCACCGTCAGGCCCTGCTCGCGGAAGCGGTGCGCGAGCTTGCCGATGGTGGTGGTCTTGCCGACGCCGTTGACGCCGACGACGAGGATGACGAAGGGGCGGCGCGAGCGGTCGATCTCCAGCGGGCGCTCGCACGGGGCGAGGATCTCCAGCAGCGCCTCGCGCAGGGCCCGGCTCAGGGCCTCGGCGTCGGCCAGCTCGCGGCGCGCCACGCGGCGCGCGAGGCCGTCGACGATGCGCCGCGTGGCCTCCACGCCCACGTCGGCGAGCAGCAGGCGCGTCTCGAGGTCCTCGAGGAGCTCGTCGTCGATGCGCCGGCCGCGGAACAGCCCCGCGAGCGCCCCGCCGAGCCCCTCGCGCGTGCGCCGCAGGCGCGCGGCGAGCCGGCGCACCAGCCCGCCGCGCCCCTCGGCCGTGCCGGCGCGGGCCTCTTGCGTCTCGTCGCGTCGCTTGCGGAAACCGAGCATGGTGAGCGGAAGTAGCGCCGCGGCGCGTCCCCGCGCGCGCGGCGCCCGACAATGCTAGCATCAGCGCCCATGCGAGACATCCGTGCCGCCTTCCCCCGGTCCCCCTGGCGCGCCCTCGGCCGGCTCGCCGCGGGCCTCGCCCTCGCGTGGGCCGCGGCCGCGCAGGCCGGCGCGGGCGCCGTCCACGAGTGGACGCTCTCCAACGGGCTGAAGCTGGTCGTCAAGGAGGACCACCGCGCGCCCGTCGCGGTCTCGCAGATCTGGTACAAGGTCGGCTCCGGCGACGAGCCCGCGGGGCTGACCGGCATCTCGCACGTGCTCGAGCACATGATGTTCAAGGGCACGCGGCGCCACCCGGCGGGCGAGTTCTCGCGCATCATCGCCGAGCAGGGCGGGCGCGAGAACGCCTTCACCGGCCGCGACTACACGGCCTACTTCCAGCGGCTCGAGCGCTCGCGCCTGGAGGTCGCCTTCGCGCTCGAGGCCGACCGCATGCGAAACCTCCTGCTGCCGCCGGAGGAGTTCGAGAAGGAGCGGCGCGTGGTCCTGGAGGAGCGGCGGCTGCGCACCGAGGACCGGCCGCGCGCGCTCACCTACGAGCGCCTCTACGCCGTCGCCTTCCTCAACGGCCCCTACGGCCATCCCGTGATCGGCTGGAGCGAGGACCTCGCGCGCCTGACGGTGGCGGACCTGCGCCGCTGGTACCGGCGCTTCTACGCCCCGGACAACGCCACCCTCGTGGTGGTGGGCGACGTGGACCCGGAGGCCGTGCGGCGGCTGACCGAGCGCCACTTCGGCCCCATCCCGCGCGCCGGCACGCGCCGCCCGCCGCCGCGCGGCGAGCCCCGCCAGCGCGGCCCGCGGCGGGTGGTGGTGCGCGCGCCGGCCGAGGTGCCCTACGTCATCATGGGCTGGAAGGTGCCCTCGCTCGCGACCGCCGCCGACCGGCGCGAGGCCTACGCGCTGGAGGTGCTGGCCGCGGTGCTCTCCGGCGGCGAGAGCGCGCGCCTGCCCCGCGAGCTGGTGCGCCGGCGGCGCATCGCCGCCGCGGCCGGCGCGGGCTACGACCTCTACGCCCGCGCCGGCGACCTGTTCCTGATGGACGGCACGCCCGCCGAGGGGCACACCGTCGCCGAGCTCGAGCGGGCGCTGCGCGCCGAGGTCGGGCGCCTCAAGCGCGAGCCCGTGACCGAAGCCGAGCTCGCGCGCATCAAGGCCCAGGTGGTGGCCGCCAAGGTCTACGAGCGCGACTCCATGTTCTACCAGGCGATGCAGATCGGCATGCTCGAGACCGTCGGCCTCGGCTGGCGCACGGCCGAGCGCTACGTCGAGGCCGACGGTCTCGAGCATGCCGATCTGCATCGCCTGGTAGAACATGGAGTCGCGCTCGTAGACCTTGGCGGCCACCACCTGGGCCTTGATG
>WGBS01000278.1 GCA_015494165.1 Gammaproteobacteria bacterium
GCCTGGCGGCCCGCGGCGCTGCTGCTGCTCGCCGAGCCCTTGCGCCAGGCCGCGTGGATGGCCTTCCTGCTGCAGGTGCTCGCCGCCGGCGCCGGCGGCTGGCGCCGCAGGCCGTTGCCCGCGCTGGCCGCCGCGGCGGGGCTGGCGGCCGCCGCCGGGCTCGCCGCGGTCGGCGTGCTGCCGCTGCTCCAGGTCCTCGGCGCGCAGGCGGCCGCACGCGCCTTCTTCGGCGCGCAGCTCGTCTCCGCCGTCGTCCTGCTCCTTCTGGTCGAGCAGGTCTGGCGCAACACGCGCGCCGACCGCCGCTGGGCGGTCAAGTACCTGTGCGTGGCGCTCGGCCTGATGGGGGGCTACGACGTCTTCCTCGCCGCCAACGGCCTGCTGGTCGGTGCCGTGGATCCGAGCGCCTGGGCCGCGCGCGGCGCGGTGGCGGCGATCGCCGCGCCCCTGCTCGCCGTCGCCGCCGCCCGCAACCCGCAGTGGTCGCTCGACGTCTTCGTCTCGCGGCGCATGGCCATGCATACCGCCACCCTGCTCGGCACCGGCGCCTACCTGCTGGCGATGGCGGCGGCCGGGCAGTGGATCCGCGCCACCGGCGGCTCGTGGGGGGCGGTGGCGCAGATCGCCTTCCTCGCCGGGGCGCTGGCGGTGCTGGCCCTGCTCTTCGTCTCGGGCGGGGCAAGGGCGCGGCTTCGCGTCTTCCTCGACAAGCACTTCTTCAGCTACCGCTACGACTACCGCGAGGAGTGGCTGCGTCTCACCGACGCCCTCTCGGGCGCGGGCGAACAGGCGGGCATGCCGCTGGCCGAGCGCGTGGGCCGGGCGCTCGCGGCGCTCGTCGAGAGCCCGGGCGCGGTCGTCTGGCGGCGCGACGGCCGCGGCTATGAGCCCGCCGGTGCCTGGAACCTCCCGCTGCCGCAGGGCCGCCTGCGCGAGGACGAGCCGCTGCTCGCACTCATGGCGGAGCGCGGCTGGGTGGTGGACCTCGAGGAGCTCGGCGCGCGGCCCGAGCGCTACGGCGGGCTCGCGGCGCCCGCCTGGTGCGAGCGGCTGCGCTTCCTCGTGCCGCTCTTCCACGGCGATGCGCTCGCGGGCGTCGCCGGCCTCGCGCGCCCGCGCGTCGACGTCGAGCTCGACTGGGAGACGCGCGACCTCCTGCGCACCGCGGGCCGCCAGGCGGCGAGCTACCTGGTGCTCCAGCAGGCGGCGGCCGCCCTCACCGAGGCGCGCCAGTTCGAGGCCTTCAACCGCCTCGCCGCCGTCGTCGTCCACGACCTCAAGAACCTCATCGCCCAGCTCGACCTCGTGGTGCGCAACGCCGAGCGCCACCGCGGCAACCCGGAGTTCGTGGACGACGCCATGGGCACGGTCGCCAACGCGGTGCGGCGCATGGGGCGGCTGATGGAGCAGCTGCGCAGCGCGCGCGCCTGCGCGGCCGGCGAGCCCGTGAACCTCTCGGAGGCGGTCGAGCGGGCGGTGGCCGCGCGCGCCCAGGCGCGGCCCGTGCCGCGGCTTGCGCGCTGCGAGCCCGGGCTGTGGATCCGCGCCGAGCGCGAGCGGCTGCAGGCCGTGATCGAGCACCTGATCCAGAACGCGCAGGAGGCGACGCCCGCCGAAGGCCGCGTGGAGGTCTCGCTTGCGCGCGCCGGCGAGCGCGAGGCGGTGGTGGAGATCCGTGACACCGGGGAGGGCATGACGCCGGAGTTCGTGCGCGAGCGCCTCTTCCGGCCCTTCGACACGACCAAGGGCGTCACGGGCATGGGCATCGGCGCCTACGAGGCGCGCGAGTTCGCGCGCGCCGCCGGCGGCGAGGTGGAGGTGGAGTCCGCGCCCGGCGAGGGCACGGCCTTCCGCCTGCGCTTCCCGCTCGCCGCCGTCGACGTCGGCGCGCGCGCGGAGGTCGCATCATGAGCGCCAGGCAGAACGCACCCAAGCTGCTGGTGGTCGAGGACGACCCGGGGCTGCGCAAGCAGCTCAAGTGGTCCTTCGAGGGCTTCGAGGTCGTCACGGCCGAGGACCGCGAGGGCGCCGTGGCCGCGGTGCGCCGCCACGAGCCGGCGGTGGTCACGCTCGATCTCGGGCTGCCGCCCGACCCGGGCGGGGTGAGCGAGGGCATGAAGGCCATCGGCGAGATCCTGCGTATCGCCCCGCACACCAAGATCATCGTCATCACGGGCAACGACGCGCGCGACGCCGCCGTGCGCGCGGTCGCCGAGGGCGCCTACGACTTCTACCAGAAGCCCGTCGAGGTCGAGACGCTGCGGCTCACGGTCGAGCGCGCCCTGCGGCTGCACGAGCTCGAGCTCGAGAACGTGCGCCTGCAGCGCCAGGCGCGGCCCGCGCTGGAGGGCATCGTCGCCGCGAGCCCCCAGATGACCAAGGTCTGCCGGCTGATCGAGAAGGTGGCGCCGACCAGCGCCACGGTGCTGCTCCTCGGCGAGTCCGGCACCGGCAAGGAGATCCTCGCGCGCGCGCTCCACGAGCTATCGGGCCGCGAGGGCAGGCTGGTCGCCATCAACTGCGCCGCCATCCCCGAGACCCTGCTCGAGAGCGAGCTCTTCGGCTACGAGAAGGGCGCCTTCACCGGCGCGACGCGCAGCACGCCGGGCAAGATCGAGTGCGCCGACGGCGGCACGCTCTTCCTCGACGAGGTCGGCGACCTGCCGCTCGCGCTCCAGGCCAAGCTCCTGCGCTTCCTGCAGGAGCGCACCGTCGAGCGCCTCGGCAGCCGCCGCGAGATCCCGGTCGACGTGCGCGTGGTGTGCGCCACCAACCAGCCGCTCGAGGACCTCATCGCCGAGGGGCGCTTCCGCGAGGACCTCTACTACCGCATCAACGAGATCGAGGTGCGCATCCCGCCCTTGCGCGAGCGCGCGGGCGACGCCGTGCTGCTCGCGCGGGCCTTCATCGAGCGCCACGGGCGCGAGGCGGGAAGGCGCGTGACAGGGCTCACCCCGGAGGCGGCCGCCGCCATCGACGCCTGGCACTGGCCCGGCAACGTGCGCGAGCTCGAGAACCGCATCCGCCGCGCCGTCATCCTCGCCGAGCACACGCGCCTGACGCCGGAGGACCTGGAGCTGCCGGTTCCCGACGAGGAGTCGGCGCCCCTCAACCTGCGGCGCATCCGCGAGGAGGCCGAGCGCAAGGCGGTGCTGCACGCGCTCGCGCGCGCCGAGGGGCGCGTGCAGCGCGCGGCCGAGCTCCTCGGCATCACGCGCCCCACGCTCTACGCGCTCATGGCGCGCCTCGGGATCCAGCCGCCGCGCGGCGGCAACGGCGAGCCGCAGGAGGCGGCGGAGGCCGCGCACGCGGCCGGGAGGGAATGACCATGCATGGGTTCGGTGATCGGGCAGGGACGCGCCCCATCGTGCGCGCGGCCATGGGGCGGGCGCTCGGTGGCGTGCTGCTCGCCGTCGCGCTCGCCGCCGCGGCGGGGGCCGGCGCGCTCGAGCGCGCGCGCGAGGCGCTCGAGGCCGGCAAGCCGCGCGCGGCCGTCGTCATCCTCAAGGAGCACCTGAGCGAGACGCCGGACGACGCCGAGGCGCGCGCCCTGCTGGGGCTCGCGCAGCTGCGGCTCGGCCAGGCGGCGGCCGCCGAGCAGTCGCTGCGGCGCGCGAAGGCGCTCGGCGCGCCGCGCGCGCGCTGGGCCGTGGCGCTCGCCACCGCGCTCCTCGTCCAGGGCCGCGCGGACGAGGCCGCGGCCATCGTCGCCGACGAGGCGGGGCTCACCGACGAGGCGCTTGCGGATCTAAGGGTGCTGCGCGGCCAGCTCGCGCTGATGCGCGGCGACGCGGCCGCTGCGCGCAAGGCCTTCGAGGCCGCCCTCGCCGTGCGCCCCGGCCATGCGGGCGCGCTCGCGGGCCTCGCCTCGGTGGAGCTGCGCGCGGGCGATCCGGAGGCGGCGCGCCGCCACGCGCAGGCGGCGACCGAGGCGCGGCCGAAGGCGGTCTCGGCCTGGCTCACGCTGGCGCGCGTCGAGCTCGCGCGCGGCGACCGCGAGGCCGCGCGCGCGGCCTTCGGGCGCGCCGCCGAGGTGGCGCCCTACGACCCGCGCGGGCTGCTCGGGCGCGCGGCCGTGGCGATCGAGCTCGGGCGCCTCGACGAGGCGGAGGCCGACCTCGAGCGCCTGCGCGCGCGCTGGCCGCGGCTCGGGGCGGTGCACTATCTCGCCGGCTACCTCGCGCTGCGCCGCGGCAGGCTGGAGGAGGCCGAGGACGCGCTCCAGCACGTGCTCCAGCAGGATCCGGAGCACCCGCAGGCCCATTTCCTGATGGGGGTGGTCCAGTACGCGCGCGGCAACGACAATCTCGCCATCGAGCACCTCGGCCGCTTCCTCAAGCGCCAGCCCGATGCGCTGCCCGCCCGCAAGCTGCTCGCCGCCGCCCATCTCCGCGCCGGCGAGCCGGAGGCGGCGCTGCGCCTGGTCGAGCCGGCGCTCGCGCGCCACCCCGACGATCCCCAGCTCCTGGTGCTGGCCGGCACGGCCGAGATCGCCCTCGGGCGCCTCGACCAGGGCAACGCGCGCCTCGAGCGCGCCGTGGAGCTGGCCCCCGAGGCCGCGGACCTCAGGCTGCGCCTCGCGCTCGGGCGCCTCGCCGCGGGCGAGCTCGGGGCGGCGGCGAAGGACCTCGAGGCCGCGGTCGAGGTCGGAAGGGCGCGGCTTCCCCAGGCCGACGTCATGCTCGCCTACGTGCGGCTGCGCCAGGGCGACACCGACGGCGCGCTCGAGGTCGCGCGCCGCATGCGCGAGCGCTACCCGGGCTCGCCGCTCGCCGATATGGTCGAGGGCGCCGTGCAGCTCGCGCGCAAGGACCTGGCCGCGGCGCGCCGCGCCTACGAGCGCGCGCTCGCGCGCAAGCCGGACCTCGTGGGCGCGAAGCTGCGGCTCGCGCGTGTCGATCTCATGGAGGGCAAGGCGGATGCGGCCGAGCGCCGCTACCGCGAGGTGCTCGAGGCGCATCCCGGCGAGCCGCGTGCGGCCGTGGCGCTCGCGGCGCTGCTCGAGGCGCGCGGCCGCCACGACGACGCCGTCGCGCTCCTCGAGCAGGCGCTCGAGCGGCGCCCGGGCGCCTTCGCGCTCCACGCCGCCCTGGTGAGGGCGCGCCTGCGCGCGCCCTCACCAGGGC
>WGBS01000279.1 GCA_015494165.1 Gammaproteobacteria bacterium
GGGTGTCGGAGCCGAAGAGCAGCAGCAGCCCCCTGCGGCCGTCCCAGGCGGCGCCGCCGTGGGCCTGGCGCCGCCAGGGAAGCCGCTCCGGCGCGGCGATCCGCACCCAGCGGTTCGGCGGCAGCCGCTCGAGCGAGCCCTCGGCGGCGTGCGTGCCGCGGGCGTCGCAGCCGGCCGCGGCCAGCGCGGCCAGGCAGGCGACGAGGACGGCGGCGCGGCGCGATGCGGGCACGTGCGGGATCCCTCCCGTTGGCTCCCGGCTAGTATAGGGCCCGCCGCGGCCGCGCGCGCGGGCTGTCGACAATCTTTACAGTTCGCGCGTGGCGCGGCCGCCGTCGGCGAGGCGCGCGCGGCGGGCGCGGGCGATGTGCCCGTCGCGCCAAGGGCTTGTGGCGGCGTGGCACGCCGCTTGCAAATCCGCTTCCAGGGAAGCCGATGACGGGACGGGGGCCATGGTGGCGCGGGAAGGCGTGGGCGGGGCTCGCCCTGCTGCTCGCGGCGTTCGCCGCGGCGGAGGCGCGGGCGGGCCTGCCGGAGACGGTGGCCCGCATCAAGCCGGGCGTCGTGGGGGTCGGGACGTGGCGCCCCACGGGGGCCCCGCCCTTCCGCTTCCGGGGCACGGGCTTCGCGGTCGGGGATGGCCGCCACGTGCTGACCGCGGCGCACGTCGTGGCGGTGGTGCTGGATCCGGCCGCGAACGAGCGGCTTGCGGTGCTCGCCGGCAGCGGCCGCGGGGAGCGGCGCTGGGCCGAGAAGGTGGCGGTGGACCCCGTGCACGACCTGGCGCTGCTGCGCATCACGGGCCCGCCGCTGCGGCCGCTGCGCCTCGGGCGCTCGTCGCGCGTGCGCGAGGGCGAGGACTACGCCTTCACGGGCTTCCCGCTCGGCACGCTGCTGGGGCTGTATGCCGCGACGCACCGCGCCACCGTGGCGGCCATCGCGCCCGCGGTCATGCCGCAGGCGACGGCGCGCCGGCTGGACCCCGCCACGGTGCGGCGTCTGCGCTCGCCCTTCCGCGTGCTGCAGCTCGACGCGACGGCCTATCCCGGCAACAGCGGCAGCCCGCTCTACGACGTGCGGACCGGCAAGGTGATAGGCTTGGTCAACCAGGTGGTGGTGCGCAGGCCCGAGAAGGGCGAGGAGGCGCCGGATGGAGGCATTCCGCGCCCGGGCGGCATCACCTACGCGATCCCGATCGACTTCGCCCGGCCGCTGCTGGAGCGGGCGGGCGTGCGGCACTGACAGAACGAGGGGAGTAGGCGCCGTGACCGACGAGAAGCGACACACCGGGCGGAACGCCCCCGCGGCCGGGCCCGAGCCCGACCGCCGGCGGCTGCTCAAGGGCGCGCTCGGCACGGCACCGCTCGTGCTGAGCCTCAAGGCGCGGCCGGCGCTCGGGGCCACGCAGTGCACGGTCTCGGGGCTGCTCTCGGGCAACCTCTCGGGGCCGCAGGTGACCTGCGAGGGCTGCACGCCGGGCTACTGGAAGAACCACCCCGGGAGCTGGCCCGCGCCCTACGACCCCGGCACCTGCACGCCAAGCCACGGCAAGGCCTGCAACGGGGTGGGCGACTGGTCCGGCGGCTCGCGCTTCGGCGACGTCTTCGGCGCTGGGTGTCTCGCGCACTTCACCCTGTCGCCTGCGACGCTCGCCGCCATCGGGGGCAACATCCACAACCTGACCCTGATGCAGGTGCTGTGGCTCGGCGGCGACGAGGATCCCTTCAAGCTCGGCGCCCACGCGGTGGCGGCGCTGCTCAACGCGGCGCACGGCGGCGTCTCCTTCGGCTACACGCCGGGCGAGATCATCGATCTTTTCAACGCGGGCTACGCCACCGACCCCGAGGGCACCAAGGCGGGCTTCCAGCTCCTGAACGAGCAGGGCTGTCCGCTGTGAGCGGGTGACGGGAGACGGGTTGCGGGAGACGGGACAGAAGATCGCGCGCGGAGCGCGCTCCAACCCTCGTCTCCCGAACCTCGTCTCCCGCCACTTTCGGTTGTGGGAGGGGCTTCCAGCCCCGATCAAGGGCTGAGGAATCGCGGCTGGAAGCCGCTCCCACATTCAGATGTGGCACCAACCCTCGCCTCCCGACCCTCGTCTCCCGCCACTCTTGGCTGGCAGTTGACGGGTGACGGGTCACAGTGCACAGGCTACTGTGAACCGCAGCCTGCGAGCTGTACCCCGCTTGTGGGAGATGGGATAAAGCGGCCCCGGAGCTGAGGGGGCTGGGGCTGGACGGTGTATGTGGAAAGGGGTCAACCTCCTGGGACTGTGAAACGAGGTCGCGTAGGCGCCTCAAGCAACAGGAGGAGACCCCGATGAAAGCGTACTGTGGAA
>WGBS01000280.1 GCA_015494165.1 Gammaproteobacteria bacterium
GCGTTTCGGGGTCGAGGAGGGGACGGGCGGGCAGACACGCCTTGCGGCCAAGAAAGAGCGGACGGGCGGGGCGGCGAAGCGCCGCCTCGAGGCCACCCAGACCGGGTTCGCCGTCCCCGTGGAGCGAGAGCACGACCGTCATGAGCCCGTCCATCCAGTGGTGGCGCCACCGTTGGTGGGTGCCGAAACGGGCGGACTCACCGCCGGCGCGGTGCTCGGGTGCGCCGCGCGTGGTCCACCCCGGCTCGCGCATCTTGGGCTGACCGAGGTCCACGGTCTGATAGTCCACGAGGGGAAGGGGCGGCACGTCCCAGCGGGCCGCGAAGCGCAGCCGGGCCTGGAGGGACTCCAGCCGGTCGGCGTCACCGTGCCGCCATCCGAGGGCGTTGCCGAGCAGCCCCGTGAGCATGGCCGTGCCCGGAAAGCGATCCGTGAACCCGTGGTGGTCCACGATCGGCGCCCCGAAGCTCAGGAGCGGCGCGTCCAGGCGCAGCACGAGGGCCTTCATGGCGCGCTCCCGAAGACGTGATCCAGGGCGCCCGAGATGGCGCCATCGAGGGGGCGCACGGGCACGTCGTCCCGCGGCCAGGCGCGGGTGGAGGCGACCGCGCGGCGCTCGCCCGTGTCGCCGTACATGGCCTCGAGCTCATCGAGGTGCGAGGCGAGCGCCTGCAGGGCGCGGTCCACCGGGTGGCTTTCCCCGTCGAGACGGACGGGCTGGAGGAAGGCGTTGGCAAGGCTTCGCGGCTGCGATTCGCCCGCCTCCAGCATGAGCCACGCCGCGCGGGCGTGGGGTGCCGTGGAGCCCAGCTTGGCCCCGGGGCTGACCTCGGCGATGGCGCGCACCAGGAGGCCGAGCAGCTCGCGGGCGGCCTGGGAGTCCTGGTCTCGCCATTCTTCCCGCTTGCAGCCCGTGAGGTTCGAGACGAGCAGCGGCACGTCCACGGCGACGTAGCCGTAGAACAGCCCGGCGCCTAGCTCCATGTCGTTGGCGTGCGCGGCGCCCGTCTCCTCGTCGCGTGCGAGGTCGTCCACGACCGTGAAGAAATCCACCTCCGTGTCCAGCGCGTGGACGGTGAAGGCGTGGGCCACGTGCACCGGCGCGTCCACGCGGGAGAGGATATCCGAGGTCACGAACCGCCCGAAGAGGGCGCCGTCGAAGCCCGCCGCGGGATCGCTCAGGCCCGCCTGCGCCAGCAGGGCGCGGAAGTTCTTCCTCCCCTCCTTGACCGTCGACTCGATGCGCTTGCGGCCCGCCTTGGCGTCGCCCTCGGCCGCCGCCTCCCGGAGCAGGGCCAGGAAGTAGTCCGCCTCGGGACGCCCGAAGAGCACCGGCTGCTTCATCTCCAGCGTCTTCGGGTCCACGGCGTCCTTGTCCCCCGCCGCGGTGAGCAGCGACTTCGCGAGCGCCAGCACGAGCTCGTGGGCCAGCGCCTCGTCCACGCCGCCTTCCACGAGCTCTCTCTTGACGATGCGGGAGAAGAAGTGCCGCGATCGCACGCCGCCCGGCAGCGGCGTGCGCGGCATCATCCATTCGCGCCAGTGGCGCTTCTGGCACTGGCTCGAGACGCGCAGGCGCTCGGCGCCGCCGAAACGGATCCGCTTGGCCAGGCCTGCGTCGTCGCGGTTGAGGAGGCTGGCGTGGTAGCTGGTCAGGAAGTGGATCTGCAGGAACATGACGAACGGTCCTCCTTGCTCTCAGGCGCTGTGGCGAGCGTCCTGGGTGCGGTAGAAGTCACGCGCGATGCGGCGGTGGAGGGCCTCGCGCCGCTCCGGGCCGCGGGCTAGCAGCAGCGCGGCTCCCTCCGCCCAGTCGCAGGGGTGGCTCTTCGCGGCGAGGAAACGCGCCGCCCTGAGGAGCAGCAGCCGGCGCACATGGCCTTCGGCGGAGAGGAGGCGCTCCAGGCGCGCCTCGCTGAACCCGGCGCTCGCGAGCGCGGTCCCCAACCCCACGCCGGGACGGTGCGCGCCCGGCGACATGAGGGCGATGCCGGCGAGGATGGCGACCCAGTCGTCCTCCTGCCGCTCCCACCCGTCCGGCAGCATGCGGATCGCCACGCGGTGGAAGGCGAGGGGAGGGGGCTGGCCCGGCACCATGCGGCGCAGGGCGGCGCGCTCGCCGGTCGGGAGACCTTCGGACCCGATCAGGGCGGCGAGCCGCGCGACGACCGAGGCCAGGGTGTCTCTGTTAGGCCGTTCCTGCACGCTCATGGAGCTCCTCCTCTGTGAGGGACAGATGCCTGCGTATCGCGCCCAGCAGGATGCGCTCGGCCGCGACACGGGCCCGGTAGCGACGGCCGGAGCGGGCCGGGAGGCCCGCCTCGGCCTCGCCGAGCACCCGCAGGGCGTGCGCGCGCAGCCGTTCGGCCCAGTCCCGCTCGCAGCGGGCACGGTCGAAATCGTCGGGAACGCGCCACAGCCACGGGAAATAGTCCGCCGTCCACAGCGACTCGAACCGCCGCGCGGCGGCGGCCCACCAGGCCTGGATGGCGTCCCGGTCGAGGCGCAGGTCCTCCGGGCCGCCTTCCAGCAGCGCGAAGACGGCCGGCCGGAGCGCCTGCCTGTGGACGATGCCGGCCTGCTCGACCGCCGTGCGGGCGAGCGCGGCGAAACGCTCCCGCAGCTCCGGCGGGCCGAACAGGCGCGGGCGCGCTTCGGCGGGTATGGGGAGCTGGCGCTCGTGGAAGCCGTCGGTCGTGCCTTGGCCGCGGACGAGCACGGAGACGCTGAGCCACAGGGGGCCTTCCCAACCCGGCCCCGGGCGGTGGAGGGCCATCATCTCGAGGCCGTCCGCGAACAGGAGCCGGCGGAGGAGTTCGGCCGTGATCCCCTGTGGCGAGACGGTGAGCGATTTCTGCTCGCTGCCGCTCACGTCGATCGGGAGCCAGGCATCGCCAACGACTCCGCGGAGATGATCAGCGCCAATCCTCCGCCCCAAGTTGGGCAGCTTCGCAAAGCCCCAAACGAGGTCCTTACTACCTAGCAGTCTCGGGCGGTGGCAGATCTCTACATAGAATGGGTCAAGGTCACTCAATGGTACGGATGTCTTCCCATCCCAAGGCAGGGTCCAGACAAGAACAACACCGTCATTTCTATAGCCCCAGGGATTGTTGCTGAACACAGCCTTTCTATGTTCCAAGAGACGGCGAACGGCATCGCGCCAGCGCGGCCCCATCCGAAGTGAGCGGGTAACCTCTACTATGGGCCTGTTGCCGTGGCCGCTGTTCATGCGAGAAATACCGTGATAATGGATGAGATACCCATCCATGGTTTGGTTGCTAACGAGGGCGTAGACCCACTCGTCGGGGTGGGCGTGCGCGGCGCGCGCCTGCTTGACGTCGTGGTTCTTGGCGGTGGGCAGGAGGTCCAGCGCGTCGGGTGTCTCGGCCTTCGGCTTGAGCTTGCCGTGCTCCCTCGCCGGGATCGGCGGCTGCATGAAAGCGGGACGCGAGAGGTCGTCCACGATCAGGGTCCAGGCGTCGTCTCCCGCCTCTCCGGCGAGGGCACGCAGCCCCTCGCGCCAGAAGGCTTCGTCTTGCACCGGGTCGCTCGCGCCGGCGCGGGCGAGGACGGCGCCGGCCAGGTAGCACAGGAA
>WGBS01000281.1 GCA_015494165.1 Gammaproteobacteria bacterium
CGCCCACCCCGCCTTCCGAGAATCGTTCGCCGCACGGGCCGCGGCGCAGGGAACCCGCCCGCACCCAGCCTCGTACCCCTTCGGCGCAGGCACATTCCCGGCGGCGTGACGGACGGGGCACGTGACGCGGCGCGGCCGCACACAGGGGAGGCCACAGCAAGGTGAGCGACAACATCGTCGAGGTGACCGACGACACCTTCGAGCAGGAAGTGCTCAGGTCCAAGACGCCCGTGCTCGTGGACTACTGGGCCGAGTGGTGCGGTCCCTGCAAGATGATCGCGCCGGTCCTTGAGGAGATCGCCCAGGAATACGCCGGCCGCCTCAAGGTGGCCAAGCTCAACATCGACGAGAACCCGGGCACGCCGCCGAAGTTCGGCATCCGCGGCATTCCCACGCTGATGCTGTTCAAGAACGGCGCCGTGGAGGCGACCAAGGTGGGCGCGGTGTCCAAGAGCCAGCTCGCGGCCTTTCTCGAGGCCAATCTCAAGGACTGAGGCTGGCTGACCGGCTGCCGGAGGCGAGGCCGGGCGGCCCGCCGCCGGGCCATGTGATCTGAGAGCCTTGCAGACTTCCGACGACGACAAGACGACCACGGTGGCCGACGGCACGGCGGGCGCGGCCGGTGCGGTGCGCGCGCGCCGCCGCCGGCGGCGGGCCGGCAACGGCAACGGCGCCGCCCAGGGCGGCGAGGGCCAGCAGCAGACGGCAGCGGCCGCGGCCGGCGCCGCCGGGGAGCGGAAGGCCATGAACCTGACCGAGCTCAAGCGCAAGCCGGTGGGCGAGCTGCTCGAGATGGCCGAGGCCCTCGGCATCGAGGGCATGTCGCGGGCGCGCAAGCAGGACCTCATCTTCGCCATCCTCAAGGCCCACGCCCGCAGCGGCGAGGAGATCTACGGCGACGGCGTGCTCGAGATCCTGCAGGACGGCTTCGGCTTCCTGCGCTCGGCCGACAGCTCCTACCTCGCCGGCCCCGCCGACATCTACGTCTCGCCGAGCCAGATCCGCCGCTTCGGGCTGCGCACCGGCGACACGGTCTCGGGCGTCATCCGCCCGCCCAAGGAGGGCGAGCGCTACTTCGCGCTGCTCAAGGTCAACGAGATCAACTTCGAGCCGCCCGAGAACACCAAGCACAAGATCCTGTTCGAGAACCTGACGCCGCTCCACGCCATGGAGCGGCTCAAGCTCGAGCGCGGCAACGGCTCGGCCGAGGACATCACCGCGCGCGTGATCGACCTCATCGCTCCCATCGGCAAGGGCCAGCGCGGTCTGATCGTCTCGCCGCCGAAGGCGGGCAAGACGATCATGCTCCAGAACATCGCCCAGTCGATCGCCGCCAACCACCCCGAGTGCTACCTCATCGTGCTGCTCATCGACGAGCGTCCCGAGGAGGTGACGGAGATGCAGCGCTCGGTGCGGGCCGAGGTGGTCTCCTCGACCTTCGACGAGCCTGCCACGCGCCACGTGCAGGTGGCCGAGATGGTGATCGAGAAGGCCAAGCGCCTGGTCGAGCACCGGCGCGACGTGGTGATCCTGCTCGACTCCATCACGCGGCTCGCGCGCGCCTACAACACCGTCGTGCCCTCCTCGGGCAAGGTGCTCACGGGCGGCGTCGACGCCAACGCCCTGCAGCGGCCCAAGCGCTTCTTCGGCGCCGCGCGCAACATCGAGGAGGGCGGGTCGCTCACCATCATCGCCACCGCCCTCATCGACACCGGCTCGCGCATGGACGAGGTGATCTACGAGGAGTTCAAGGGCACCGGCAACATGGAGATCCACCTCGACCGGCGCATCGCCGAGAAGCGCGTCTTCCCCGCCATCAACATCAGCCGCTCCGGCACGAGGCGCGAGGAGCTGCTGATGCCGCCGGACGAGCTGCAGAAGGTGTGGGTGCTGCGCAAGCTCCTGCACCCCATGGACGAGCTCGCCGCCATCGAGTTCCTGCTCGACAAGCTGCGCGTCACCAAGACCAACGCCGAGTTCTTCGACTCGATGAAGCGCTGAGTCGGGTTGCGGTCTGCGGTATACGGTCCACGGTGATCCGTGGAGCGTGAGCCGTGGCCTGTTTCCCAGCAGCGGGAGGCGGGGGTCGGGAGGCGAGGGTTGGAGCGCCCTTCGGGCGCGGCCGTTTGGTCTTTCCCGTCTCCCGTCACCCGTCTCCCGCAACCCGCAACCCGTCTCCCGCAACCCGCAACCCGTCACCCGTCACCCGTCACCCGCAACCCGTCTCCCGTCCGCTACTCGTGCGGCACCGGGCGCGTGCCCCACACGCGCTCGGCGTACTCGCGCACGGCGCGGTCGATGGAGAAGCGCCCCATGCGCGCGATCGTCAGCACCGCGCGCCGGCTCCAGCCGTCGGCGTCGCGCCAGGCGGCCGACACGCGTTCCTGGCAGGCGACGTAGTCGGCGTAGTCGGCCAGCACCAGGTAGGGGTCGCGCGCGAGCAGCCCCTCGACCAGGCCCGCGTAGCGGCCGGGGTCGCCCGGCGAGAAGTGCCCGCCGCGGATCATGTCGAGGGCGAGCTTGAGCTCGGGGTCGGCCTCGTAGCGCGCGCGCGGGTTGTAGCCGCCGGCGCGCAGCGCCGCCGCGCCCTCGGGGTCGAGGCCGAAGACGAAGACGTTGTCCGCCCCCACCGCCTCGCGGATCTCGATGTTGGCCCCGTCGAGGGTGCCGATGAGGAGCGCGCCGTTGAGGCCGAGCTTCATGCAGCCGGTGCCGGAGGCCTCGGTGCCGGCGGTCGAGATCTGCTCGGAGAGGTCGGCGGCGGGGATGATGTCCTCGGCGGTGGTGACGTCGTAGTTGGGCACGAAGACCACCCGCAGGCGATCGCGCACCGCGGGGTCGGCGTTGACCGCCGCGGCGACGTCGTGGATGAGACGGATCACGAGCTTGGCCGTGTGGTAGCCGGGCGCGGCCTTGCCCGAGAAGATCACGGTGCGCGGCGGCGGGTCGTAGTGGGCGTCGCCGCGCAGGCGGTTGTAGAGCGTGACCACGTGCAGGACGTTGAGGAGCTGGCGCTTGTACTCGTGGATGCGCTTGACCTGCACGTCGTAGAGGCTCGCCGGGTCGATGGCGATGCCGAGGCGCTCGCGCACCAGGCCCGCGAGGCGCTCCTTGCAGGCGCGCTTGGCCTCGCGGAAGGCGGCGCGGAAGTCGGGGTCCCCGGCGGCCGGCTCGAGGCGGGCGAGCTGGTCGAGGTCGGCCACCCACCCGCGGCCGATGCGGCCGGAGATGAGGCGCGCCAGCGGGCGGTTGGCGTGGTGCAGCCAGCGCCGCGGCGTGACGCCGTTGGTGACGTTGATGAAGCGCTCGGGCCACAGCTCGGCGAAGCCGCGGAAGACCGTGGTGCGCAGCAGGCGCGAGTGCAGCTCGGCGACGCCGTTGACGCGATGGCTGCCGACCACCGCCAGGTGCGCCATGCGCACGCTGCGCGGGGGCTCCTCGTCGATCAGCGACAGCGCGCGCAGGCGCGAGACGTCGCCCGGGTGGCGGTGGTTGACGTCCTCGAGGAAGCGGCGGTTGATCTCGTAGATGAGCTGCAGGTGGCGCGGCAGGAGGCGCTCGAACAGCGCCACCGGCCAGCGCTCGAGCGCCTCCGGCAGCAGGGTGTGGTTGGTGTAGGCGCAGGTGCGGCGCGTCAGCTCCCAGGCGGTGTCCCAGTCGAGGCCGTGCTCGTCGAGCAGCAGGCGCAGCAGCTCGACGATGGCGAGCGCCGGATGGGTGTCGTTGAGCTGGATGGCGACGTGGTCGGGCAGCGCCGCGAGCGCCCGTCCCTCCTCGAGGAAGCGCGCGAGGATGTCCTGCACCGTGGCGCTCGCGAAGAAGTACTCCTGGCGCAGGCGCAGCTCGCGGCCGCGCTCGGTGGAGTCGTCCGGGTAAAGCACGGCGCTGTGCTTCTCGGACTCGATCTTGCGCTCGACGGCGCGCACGTAGTCGCCGGCGTTGAAGGCGCGCAGGTCGAGCTCGCGGCTCGCCTTGGCGCTCCACAGGCGCAGGATGTTGACGGTGTTGGTGCTCCACCCCGGCACGGGCACGTCGTAGGCCATGGCGATGACCTCCTCGGCGCCCACCCAGCGGAAGCGCAGGCTTCCGGCCTCGTCGCGCCAGCTCTCGACGCGGCCGCCGAAGCGCACCGGATGCAGGCACTCGGGGCGCGGGAACTCCCACGGGTTGCCGTAGCGCAGCCAGCTCTCGGGGTACTCGACCTGCTCGCCGTTCTCGATGCGCTGGCGGAACAGCCCGTACTCGTAGCGGATGCCGTAGCCGTAGCCCGGCAGCCGCAGGGTGGCCATGGAGTCGAGGATGCACGCGGCCAGCCGCCCGAGGCCGCCGTTGCCGAGGGCGGCGTCCTCCTCGAGCGCCTCGAGGGCGGCGAGCTCGCGCCCGTAGGTGGCGAGCGCGCGGCGCGTCTCCTCCTCGAAGTCGAGGTTGAGGAGCGCGTTGCCGAGGCTGCGCCCGAGCAGGTACTCCATGGACAGGTAATAGACGCGCTTGGCACCCGAGGCGGCGTAGGCACGCTCGGTCTCGAGGGCGCGCTCGATGAGGCGGTCGCGCACGGCATAGGCGACCGCGTGCAGCCAGTCGCGCGGCGTGGCGTGGCCGCCGTCCTTGCCGACGACGTGCAGGAGCTTGTCGGCGAGCGCCTCCGTCATGGAGGCCGCATCCAGCCCCAGGTAGCCCAGGGGGAAGGGACGGGTACGTCCCGCCGTCGCCATGGTGTCGCTGCCCTCCCGCGCGGCCGGCGGCGCCGGCCCTCACGCCCACGTTATTCAAGAAACGGGCCAGCGGCAACGCCGCCCGGCAGGCCTCAGGCGCCGCGGGCGACGGCGCGGTAGCCGATGTCGCGGCGGTAGTAGACGTCGGGCCAGCGGATGCCGGCGGCGACCTCGTAGGCGCGGCGCTGGGCCGCGGCGACGGTCTCCCCGAGGGCGGTGACGCACAGCACGCGCCCGCCCGCCGTCACCACGCGCCCCTCGGCGTCGAGGGCGGTGCCGGCGTGGAAGATCTTGACGTCCTCGGGCTCGCGCTCCGGCAGCCCCTCGATGACGTCGCCCTTGCGGTAGGCGCCGGGGTAGCCGCCGGCGGCGAGCACCACGCCGAGGGCCGCGCGCGGGTCCCACTCGGCGGCGGTCTCCTCCAGGCGGCCGCCGAGCGCGGCCTCCATCAGGGAGACGAGGTCGGAGCGCAGGCGCATGAGGATGGGCTGCGCCTCCGGGTCGCCCATGCGCACGTTGAACTCGAGCACCCGCGGCGTGCCGTCGCGGGCGATCATCAGCCCGGCGTAGAGGAAGCCGACGTAGGGGCGGCCTTCGGCCTCGAGGCCGCGCACCGTGGGCAGGATCACCTCGTCCATGATGCGGCGGTGGACCGCCTCGGTCACCACCGGCGCGGGGGAGTAGGCGCCCATGCCGCCGGTGTTGGGGCCCGTGTCGCCCTCGCCCACGGCCTTGTGGTCCTGGGAGGTGGCGAGTGGCAGCACCGCGCCGCCCGTGCCGACCATGACGATGAAGCTCGCCTCCTCGCCCTCGAGGAACTCCTCGACCACCACGCGCCGCCCGGCCTCGCCGAAGGCCCCCTCGGCGAGCATGGCGCGCGCGGCGCGCTGGGCCTCCTCCACGGTGCGGGCGACCGTGACGCCCTTGCCGGCGGCGAGGCCGTCGGCCTTGACCACCACCGGGGCGCCCCACTCGGCGATGCGCGCGCAGGCGGCGTCGGCGTCGTCGAAGGTCTCGTAGCGCGCGGTGGGGATGCCGTGGCGGGCGAGAAAGTCCTTGGTGAAGACCTTCGAGCCCTCGAGCTCGGCCGCGGCGCGGCGCGGGCCGAAGCAGGGCACGCCGGCCTCGGCGAGGGCGTCGGCGACGCCGGCGACGAGCGGCGCCTCGGGGCCGACCACCACCAGCCCCACGCCCTCGGTGCGCGCGAGCGCGACGAGCGCGTCGAGGTCGTCGGCTGCGACCGCGACGTTGCGCACGCGCGGCTCCCGCGCCGTGCCCGCGTTGCCGGGCGCGACCAGCACCTCCTCCACGCGCGGCGACTGCGCGCACTTCCAGGCGAGCGCGTGCTCGCGCCCGCCGCCGCCGATGACCAGGACCTTCATGCGCAGCCCCCCTGCCTGCTGCTGCCGCCTCAGTGGCGGAAGTGGCGCATGCCCGTGAACACCATCGCCATGCCGTGCTCGTCGGCGGCGGCGATCACCTCCTCGTCGCGCACCGAGCCGCCGGGCTGGATCACGGCCGTCACGCCCGCCTCGGCCGCCTGGTCGATGCCGTCGCGGAAGGGGAAGAAGGCGTCGGAGGCCATGACCGAGCCGCGCACCTCGAGCCCCTCGGCGGCGGCCTTCTCGGCGGCGATGCGCGCCGACCACACGCGGCTCATCTGGCCGGCGCCGACGCCGACGGTGCGCCCGTCGCGGGCATAGACGATGGCGTTCGACTTGACGAACTTGACCACGCGCCAGGCGAAGAGCAGGTCCTCGAGCTCGCGCTCGTCCGGCGCGCGGCGCGTGACCACGCGCAGGTCCCCGCGCCCGACCATGGCCACGTCGCGGTCCTGCACGAGCAGGCCCCCGGTGACGCGGCGCAGGTCGAGCCCGGCGGGGGCCGGGCCGAGGGCGCCGCAGGCGAGCACGCGCACGTTGGGCTTCGCGGCGAGCGCCGCGCGCGCCTCCTCCGTGACCTCCGGGGCGACGATCACCTCCACGAACTGCCGCTCGACGATGGCGCGCGCCGTCCCGCCGTCGAGGGGGCGGTTGAAGGCGATGATGCCGCCGAAGGCGGATGTGGGGTCGGTCGCGTAGGCGCGCTCGTAGGCCTCGCCGATGCCGTCCGCCACCGCCACCCCGCAGGGGTTGGCGTGCTTGACGATGACGCAGGCGGGCCGCTCGAACTGGCGCACGCACTCGAGGGCGGCGTCGGCGTCGGCGACATTGTTGAACGACAGCGGCTTTCCCTGGAGCTGGGCCGCGGTGGCCACGCTCGCCCCGGCGAAGCCCGGCTCGCGGTAGAAGGCGGCGCGCTGGTGCGGATTCTCGCCGTAGCGCATGTCGCCCGCCTTCTCGAACTGGAGCGTGAGCCAGGGCGGGAAAGGCGCGGGCGCGTCCCTGCCGCCCAGGCGCGCGCCCAGCCAGGCGGCGATGGCGCCGTCGTAGCGCGCGGTGTGGGCGAAGGCGCGCGCGGCGAGCTCGCGCCGCAGGGCGAGCCCCGTGCCCCCCTCGCGGGCGAGGGCCTCGAGCACGCGCGCGTAGTCCGACGGCTCCACCACCACCGTGACCCAGGCGTGGTTCTTGGCCGCGGCGCGGATCATGGCGGGCCCGCCGACGTCGATCTGCTCGACGGCCTCCTCCAGCGTGCAGCCCTCGCGCGCGGCGGTCGCCTCGAAGGGGTAGAGGTTGACGGCCACGAGGTCGATGGGGTGGATGCCGTGCTCGCACATGGCCTCGTCGCCGTCAACCTCTACCCCTTCGAGGCGACCGCCGCGCGCG
>WGBS01000282.1 GCA_015494165.1 Gammaproteobacteria bacterium
GCGTCAACATGTCGCCCGACGGCAAGTACTTCATCGCCAACGGCAAGCTCTCGCCCACCTGCACGGTGATCGCGGTGGAGCTGATCGACAAGTGGTTCGCGGGCAAGCTCAAGGACCCGCGCGACGTCGTCGTCGCCGAGCCCGAGCTCGGGCTGGGGCCGCTGCACACCACCTTCGACGGGCGCGGCTACGCCTACACCACGCTCTTCATCGACAGCCAGGTCGTGAAGTGGAGCATCGCCGACGCCATCCGCGCCTACCGGGGCGAGAAGGTGGACTACATCCGCCAGAAGCTCGACGTCCACTACCAGCCGGGACACCTCAAGGCGAGCATGGCCGAGACCAAGGAGGCCGACGGCAAGTGGCTGGTGTCGCTGTGCAAGTTCTCCAAGGACCGCTTCCTGCCGGCAGGCGTGCTGCGGGCCGAGAACGACCAGCTCATCGACATCTCGGGCGAGAAGATGAAGCTGGTGCACGACGGGCCGAACTTCCCGGAGCCCCACGACTGCATCCTGGTGCACCGCAGCAAGGTGCACCCGCGGAAGGTGTGGCGCCGCGACGACCCCTTCTTCGCCGAGACCGTCGCCATGGCCAAGCGCCACGGCGTGGTGCTCGAGCGCGACAACAAGGTCATCCGCGAGGGCAACAAGGTCTATGTGTACATGACCTCGGTCGCGCCGACCTACGGCCTCAAGGAGTTCCGGGTGAAGAAGGGCGACGAGGTGACCGTGGTGGTGACCAACCTCGACAAGGTCGAGGACCTCACCCACGGCTTCTGCATCGTCAACTACGGCATCAACATGGAGATCGGGCCGCAGCAGACCTCGTCCGTGACCTTCGTGGCCGACCGGCCCGGGGTGCACTGGTACTACTGCACCTGGTTCTGCCATGCGCTGCATCTGGAGATGCGTGGCCGCATGCTGGTCGAGGCCTGACGGGAGGCGGCCCCGCCCGCGCGCGGGCGGGGCCGCCCTCCTGCTGGCCGCCGTCTGGGCGCTCGCCCTCGCGGCGGCTGGCCCGGCGGGGGCCGCGGTGCGGGTCGCGCCGGGCGAGCCGCTGCAGCGCATCCTCGACCGCGTGCCGCCGGGCGCCACCGTGCGCCTCGCCCCCGGCGTGCATCGCGGGCCCGTCGTGGTGGCACGCCCGCTCGCCCTCGTGGGAGAGCCCGGCGCCGTGATCGAGGGCGACGGGCGCGGTGTGGTCGTGCGGGTGCGCGCCGCGGACGTGCGCATCGCGGGCCTCACGATCCGCGGCGGCGGTGGCGACCTCACGGCGCTGGACGCTGCCGTCTTCGTCGAGCGCAGCGCCGCGCGCGTGCGCATCGAGGGCAACCGCATCGAGTCGCCGGCCTTCGGCGTGTGGCTCGACCAGGCACCGCACGCGGTGGTGCGCGGCAACCGCATCCACGGCGATCCGCGCCGCCGCTCCCAGGACCGCGGCAACGGCGTCCACCTCTACTATCTGGAAGGGGCGCTGATCGAGGGCAACGAGATCTGGGAGACGCGCGACGGGATCTACATCGACAACAGCCGCCGCTGCGTGCTGCGCGGCAACCGCATCCACGACCTGCGCTTCGGCGTCCATTACATGTACTCGCACGACAATCGCGTGGAAGGCAACCGCACCACGCGCACGCGCACCGGTTACGCGCTCATGCAGTCGCGCGGCCTCACCGTGGTCGGCAACCGCTCGGAGGGGGATCACAACTACGGCATTCTGCTCAACTACATCACCTACAGCCGTATCGTCGGCAACGTGGTGCGCGGCGTGCGCGGCCAGCGCGGCCACGCCACGGGCGGTGCGGCCGTGGCCGGCGGCGAGGGCAAGGCCCTGTTCGTCTACAATTCGGAGTACAACGAGATCCGCGGCAACCTCTTCGCCGACAGCGACATCGGCGTGCATCTGACCGCCGGCTCGGAAGACAACGTGATCGTGGGCAATGCCTTCGTCGCCAATCGCATACAGGTCAAGTACGTCGCGAGCCGGCAGCAGGAGTGGTCGCGCGACGGCCGCGGCAACTACTGGAGCGACTACCTCGGCTGGGACCTGGACGGCGACGGCATCGGCGACCGCCCCTACTGGCCGAACGATGCCGTCGACCTGCTGCTGTGGCGCTATCCGCTGGCGCGGCTGCTGATGCACAGCCCCGCGGTGCGCACCCTGCGCTGGGCGCAGGAGCACTTCCCGGTGCTGCGCCCGCCGGGGGTGCGCGACAGCCACCCCCTGATGCGGCCGCCGCCGCTGTCGGAGGCGCTCTCGTGAGCGGGCTCCTCGCCATCCGCGGGGCCGAGGTGCGCTTCGGTGCGGTGGCGGCGCTGCGCGGCCTCGACCTGGAGGTGGGTGCGGGCGAGGTCGTGGGGCTGCTCGGCCACAACGGCGCCGGCAAGACCACGACCATGAAGCTCGCGCTGGGGCTGCTGCGCCCGCAGGCGGGCAGCGTGCGCCTGCTCGGTGTCGAGCCCGCAGGGCCCGAGGGGCGCCGTGCCCGCGCCCGCGTCGGCTTCCTGCCGGAGAACGTGAGCTTCTACGACAGCCTCAGCGGGCGCGAGGTGCTGCGCTACCTCGCGCGCCTGAAGGGCAGGCCGCCGGCCGAGGCCGACCGCCTGCTCGAGCAGGTAGGTCTGGCGCACGCCGCCGACCGCAGGGTGCGCACCTGGTCGAAGGGCATGCGCCAGCGGCTGGGCCTCGCGCAGGCGCTGCTCGGGCGTCCGGCGCTGCTGCTGCTCGACGAGCCCACGGTCGGCCTCGACCCGATGGCGACGGCCGAGCTCTACGCCACCATCGGCCGCTTGCGCAGCGAGGGCGTCGGCGTCGTGCTGTGCTCGCACGTGCTGGCCGGCATCGAGCGCCACATCGACCGCTGCGTGATCGTCGGCCACGGCCGTGTGCTCGCCGCCGGCACGCTGGAGGAGCTGCGTGCGCGGGCGCGCCTGCCGGTCCGGATACGGGCGCGGGGACGCTGGCGCGAGCCGCCCGCGGCGGCGCTCGGGGAAGGCGAAGGCGTGGTGGCGCGCCGCCTCAACGGGCACCAGATCGAGCTCGAGGTGGCGCCGGAGCGCAAGCTGGCGGTGCTGCGCGCGCTCGCGGCCGAGCCCGGCGTCGAGGACCTCGACGTGCGCCCGCCGGGTCTGGAGACCCTCTACGCCCACTTCGACGCCATGCTGCACCGCGGGCCGCAGGACGGGAGGGGGGAGGCGCCATGAGGGGTGCGCTCGCGGCCATCGCCGTCAAGGAGCTGCGCGACGGCCTGCGCAACCGCTGGGCGCTGTCCATCGCCCTCGGCCTCGCCGTGCTCGCCCTCGTCATCGCCTGGTTCGGGCCCGCGGCCTCGGGAAAGGTCGGCTTCGCCTCGCTCGGAGCGACGGTGGTGAGCCTGGCGAGCCTGGCCGTCTTCCTGGTGCCGCTCGTGGCCCTGCTGCTCGGCTACGAGGCGGTGGTGGGCGAGGCCGAGCGCGGCACCCTGCTGCTGCTGCTCGCCTACCCGATCTCGCGGGGCCTGCTGCTGGCCGGCAAGTTCGCGGGCCACGCCCTGCTGCTGGCGGCGGCCATCACGGTGGGCCTCGGCGGTGCGGCGCTGGTGCTCGCCGCCACCGGGGCGGCCGCAGCCGAGGGCTTCTGGCCCGCGTTCGCCCGCCTCGTGACGAGCACGGTGCTGCTCGGGTGGGCCTTTCTGGCGCTGGCCTACGCCATCAGCGCCGGCGCGCGCGAGAAGGGGCGCGCGGCGGCGCTCGCCCTCGTCTCCTGGCTGGGGCTGGTGCTGGTCTACGACCTGGTCCTGCTCGGCGCGCTGGTGGCGGCGGCCGGGCGGCTCCCGGCCTGGCTGTTCGCCACGCTGCTGGTGGCCAACCCCGCCGACGCCTTCCGCGTCCTCAACCTCACCGGCGAGGCGGCCGCCGAGGCGCTGGGCGGCCTCGGCGGCGTGGCGCGGGAAGCGGCGCTCGCGCCGCCCCTGCTCGTGGCCGTGCTCCTCGCCTGGACGGCCGCCCTGCTCGGCCTCGCCTTCCGGCGCTTCGCGCGGAGGCCGGTGTGAGCGGCCGCGGCCTCGCGGCGACGCTCGCGCTTGCGGCCGCGCTCGCGCTCGGTGCCTGCGGCCGCGCGCAGCAGCCCGAGAGCCGGCCGGTGGCGGTCCCGCCGGACGCCACCTGCCACGTCTGCGGCATGATCCTGGAGCGCTTCCCGGGCCCCAAGGGCGAGGCCTACGTGGACACGGCGCAGCGGCCCCTGTTCTTCTGCTCGACGCTGGAGCTGCTCGTGTGGCTGCGCCAGCCCGACGTGGCCCCCCGGGTGCGCGCCGCGTGGGTCCATGACATGGGGGGCAGCCCGTGGGAGCGGCCGGACGACACCCGCTGGGTGCGCGCCGAGGAGGCCTGGTACGTCGCCGGGCACACGCTGCCGGGGGCGATGGGGCCGACGCTGGCGAGCTTCGCGCGGCGCGAGGACGCCGAGCGCTTCGCCCGCGAGCACGGGGGGCGGGTGCTGCGCTACGCCGACGTCACGCTCGAGCTGCTGGGAAGCCTCAGGCCGCCGCCCGGTGCGGGCGGCCCGCCGGCGCCGCGGCCTTGACGGCCGTCATGGTGCGGGCGCGGCGGCGCGCCGATGATGCGCGCCCATGAGCGGGGACCGCGGGCAGGGCGCCGGCCGGGCCGGCGCCTCGTGGCGTGCCTTCACGGCGGCGCCGCACCGCGTCATGATGCTCGGCGGGGCCGTGCAGACCATCGCGGCCATGCTGCTGTGGGCGGCTGAGCTCGCGGCGCGCACGCTGCCGGGGGTGCCGCTCCCGGCGCTCGCGCTGCCCCCGGCGTGGGCGCACGCCTTCCTCATGCTCTACGGCACCTTCACCTTCTACCTGTTCGGCTTCCTCATGACCACCTATCCGCGCTGGATGGGCGGTCCGCCGGTGCCGCGCGCGCGCTACGTGGCCGCCTTCCTGCTGCTGGCCGGGGGCATGGGGGCGCTTTACGTCGGCCTGCTCGCCGGCGTGCGTCCGCTGGCGGTGGCCGGCGGGGCGCTCTTCCTGGCGGGCTTCGGGGCGGGCGTGCGCGCCCTGTGGGCGGTCTACCGCGCGGCGCCGGCCTCGGCCGACCGCTTCTACGAGACCGTCCTCAACGGCGTGCTGCTGCTCGCCGGCGGCGGCATGCTCGCCTGGCTCGCCGCGGCGGCCGGCGCGAGCGCGGCCTGGGAGCGGGCGGCGGTGACGATCGGCCTGTGGTGGTTCCTGGTGCCGCTGCTCGTCACGGTGGGCCACCGCATGATCCCGTACTTCTCGGAATGCGTCCTGCAGGGCTACCGCCCCTGGCGCCCGCGCTGGACGCTGGTCGCCATGCTCGCGGCGAGCCTCGCCCACGGCTGGCTGGCGCTCGCCGGAGGCGTGCGCTGGCTGTGGCTCCCGGACCTCGCGCTCGCCGTCCTCGCCCTCGCGCACAGCGCGCGCTGGGGGCTCGGGCGCAGCTTCGCCGTGCGGCTGCTCGCCGTGCTGCACGTGGCCTGGCTGTGGCTCGGCATCGGCATGGCGCTGCAGCTCGTCGACGACCTCGCGCTCCACGGATTGGGCGCGCCGCTCGGGCGCGCGCCGCTGCACGCGCTCGGGGTGGGCTTCGTCGCCGGCATGACCATGGCGATGGCCACGCGTGTGACGCTCGGGCACTCGGGCCGGCCGCTCGTCATGGACCGCTTGAACTGGACCCTGTTCTGGATCCTGATGGCGACGGCGGCCGTGCGCGTGGCCGCCGAGCTGCCCTGGACGGCCGGCGCGTTGGGCACGGGCGGCCTGCTGGCCGCCGCGCTCCTGTGGCTCGCGGCCTTCGGGCCGTGGGCGGCGCGGCTGCTGCCCATCTACGTCCGCCCGCGCGCCGACGGCCGGCCCGGCTGACGGGGGCGGCATGGGGCTCTATCCCGCGCTCAAGGCCGCCCACGTCGCCGCCGTCGTCGCGAGCGGGGTGCTGTTCTTCGTGCGCGGGCTGTGGCTGCTGCGCGCGCCCTGGCGCCTGCACCGCGGCTGGGACCGGATCCTGCCGCACACGGTCGACACGCTCCTGCTGGTCTTCGGGCTGCTGCTCGCCTGGCGCACCGCGCAGTGGCCCTTCGCGCAGCCCTGGCTCACGGCCAAGCTCGCGGGTCTCGTGGCCTACGTCGGCGTCGGGCTCTACGCCTTCCGCGGCGCGCGCACGCCCGCGGCCCGCGCCACTGCCTGGCTGGCCGCGCAGGCCGTCTTCGCCTACATCGTCCTCGTGGCCCTCAGCCGCGACCCCTTTCCGCTGCCCTGGCTCCTTGCGCGGGCCGCCGCGGCGCTGCCGATCCATTGATCCAGGTCATTTATCCGCGAGGTGCCGGTGCCTATCGTGGCAGCGGTGGCCCCGCCGCGGCCGCACGGAGAGGCATGAGCGATGAGCGATTCGGGAAACGCCACCCCCCTGCTGACTCCGGCC
>WGBS01000283.1 GCA_015494165.1 Gammaproteobacteria bacterium
CCTGTAGTTTAATCGCGGCCGCTCCCTGGCCGCCTGGTCCTCTTACGGCAGCTCGTCGAACAACCGCAGCTTCCGTTCTGGGTATCGGTTTATATCAGCCCGCGAACGCAGCGCGTGGCCGACGCGCTCGGCCTGCTCAACCAGTTCATCGAGCTGCGCTCCCGGATTCCGCAGCGCCGCGACGACGGCGCCAACGAGGAAAAAACCTCATCCCTCGTCATGTCCTCGTAATCCGGCGGCAGCGGCTCGTCCTCCGCCGTCGGAATCATTTCATCCCGTTCCTCGTTCACCTCTATTCTCCCTGTTTCGATATTCCACTTGTGGCCGCGTCTGCGGCCGGTTTCCTGGTTTGCCTGTTTACCTGTGGCCGCCTGCGCGGCCTGTCCTCTCTCTATCGAATTTAGCACGGGGTCCAAGTTCGGCCCCGGCATTTATATCCTTTTACCCGCCAAATACCGCGGCCACCGCATTGAGCGCGCCCGCGAGCCAGGCGGTGGCCTGGCGGCCAGGTCCACTAAGCACGACGTCGAGCAGGCCCGCCGCGTGCGCAAGCACTACGAGCGCGCCGGCATGGAGGCCTCTGCGCACCGCCCCGGCCAGGCGCAGGGCTCGCCGCGCCGGGGAGGGCGCACGGGAAACGGGGGAGTAAAACCGAATCTGTGCCGCCGCGGTCATCAGAACGCCTCCTGGTCGCCCTCGCCGCCGGTCGTCTCGAATTCGAGAGCGGCTACACGCGCCGCGCGCGCCAGGGCCTGGACGATTTCCGGCTGGTAATTCACCTCGCGGCCGAGTTCGTCGAGAATCCCGCCGATTCGAGTCACAGCCTCGCGATAGAGCACACTCGCCAACCGGCGCCGCTCGCGGACACAGCCCGCGCAGCCGCAGCCGGCGAGCATCTCCGAGGTTGCGGCGGCGTGGTAGTCGTCGTGCTGTTGAGTCTGCGTCTCCATCGTTCACCTCCAGTTCAGTTGCCGCGAAAAAAAAGGACGCCCGGCCGCGCTACACCTCCTAAATAAATAGGGAGGGTGCGCGCCTGTGGCGTCCTGTGGCTAGCAGCTCGCGAGCCTCGGTTCATAATATACACCATCTAGTAAAGAATGCAACCCGTTTTTATAACGGATTTCTAGATATTTTTTTGGTTGCGCTATAAAGAAATGCGGTATAGTGACGATACAGGTTAAACGCCGGAGGTAGTAAACCATGCGGAAAAAGACGAATGGAATGAAACTTCTTGAAACCATAATAAACAACCCATCCAAGGAGCTGCTGCGGGAGGTGCGGCAGGCGGCGGGCTGGTCGCTCGTGGTCGCGGCTGAAACTCTCGGCGTCGCAAAGCCAACGTATATCGCGTGGGAACAAGGCCGGACTCGGATGCCGCCCGCGGCATGGTGGCTATTTCTAACCCTCGCGGCGGCTGAGTACAGAAAGAAGTCTATATAGGAGGTCGAGGTGGAGACTGATACACCCATTCAGCCCATCCCCTCCCCCTGGCCCGAAGGCGAGGCCGTCGTTACCGGCCAGGCGGGGGATGTGGAGCGCTGGATGTCGCCAATAGAGATAGAACCGCGCCTGAAAACCGTAGACGTCGCCTCGGCGGCGGAGAACGAGCCGCCGGAGCTTGATTTCGTACTTCCAGGGCTGCTTGCCGGGACCGTTGGGCTGCTTGCTGGCACGGGTGGCGTCGGCAAAAGCATCCTTGGGTTGCAAATCGCGACAGCCGTGGCATCGGGGCGCCCCGTGGCCGGGTGGCAGGCGTTTACGCCGGCAGTCAGCGGGCCCGTGGTGTATGTCGCAGCCGAAGACCCGGCGGAGGTTATCCACCGGCGTGTTCACGCTGTGGCGGCGGTAGAACCGTGGGTGAAAGACTCGGCCGACGCGCTGGAGCTGTATTCACTTGCGGATGCGCCCGGCGCACTTCGTGTCATGCTCGCTAGCAAGAGCAGGCCTGCACCGAATAAACGAGCGCAAGCGCTTGTTCGGGCGCTGGCTCAAGACAGGCGTCTATTAATTCTGGACCCGCTCCGCCGCGCTCACGGACTGAATGAATTGGATAGCGACGCTATGACGTCGCTGCTGGATTTTTTTGCTGACGTCGCAGTCGCGAGTGGATGCGCGATTTTACTTCTGCACCACACAAGCCAGAGCGCGACGTTTGCAGGGATATCGGACGCACTCGCTGCCCGGGGGAGCACGGCCATAACAGACGGGTGTAGATTCGTTGCGACGCTGCGAGGGATGAGTCAAAGCGAAGCGAACGCGCTAAGCATTGATGACACGCGCAAACGGCTCTATGCAAGACTCGAAATTCCGAAATGTTCGTACTCACCCCCTCCTGGCGAGGGTTGGTGCTGGCTCGTGCGAGGCCAGGGCGGCGTGTTGAGCTATGTTGACGCGCCGGCGCCTGGGGGTGCTGCTGCCTTGACAAAGGCAAACGTGCAGCAGCGAGAAAAAATGGAGTGGAGTGCTAGGGAGCGGTTGTGCGAGCAGCCGTACAGAAGCCAGGCGTGTGCAGCGAGAAGAAGTAAATATGGAGAGTGGTGATGGCGAAGGAGAGAATACTTCCGACGGCACCAGCGCACGCGTACCGCTGGCGCGTGTTTCAGCCAGTTCGACGCGGCGCGATTCGGCGGACTGGTGAATGGATAGAAACGCCATGGGGCCGGGCGCGAGTCGTCGGCGCGCTGGACCAGCGCCACGCGGACTTACACGACGCATGCCTGTTCACGGCGCTCGACGTAAAAATAACAGACGCGGGGCGTTTCGCGCTGCTGTGCGACCCTTACCGCCTGCGGCGCGCGCTCGGTGGCGGGAAACAACAATACTCATACGAGGGAATGCAGAAACTGTTCGATGGGCTGATGGATGCGAAGGTCGAATGGGAGAGTTCATATATCTCAAAGAACATAACGATTGAGCTGAAGGGGAAAGGGCACGTGATAGACGACGTTGAAGAGCCGTCGATAAAAGTCTACAACCCGCGTACTGGGGGAGAGCGTGCACTTTTGAAGGTAGTACTCGGTTCTGCGTGGAGTCGGCTCATACGTGACGACATAGGCCGGTTTTATAACCCCGCCGCCGTGGCGGCGCTGGACTGGGGGATTAGCCAGGCGGTTGCGAGGTTTCTTCTCTCTCACGAGCCTGGGTGTTCGTACGCTGTTGACGAGGTTCTGAGACACGTCGCTGGGGAGCTGACGTCAAAACAGAAACGGAATGCACGCGCTCGGTTGAAATCCGACGCGGCAGGACTCGCTACTCTCGGCATCGAATTCGATATTGAGTCGCTGACGCTCAGGCGTCCCGTAAATGCCCGGAGGGAAGCCCTGGGGGCGGGTTAGGCGTCTCGCAAATGCCCGGAGGCGTCTCGCAAATGCCCGGAGGCGTCTCGCAAATGCCCGGAGGCGTCCCGCAAATGCCCGGTGCTATAGGTTCTATAGACCCCATAGGGTCTATAGGCGCGGGGCGGCCTGAAGGGCCGCCCCGCGCATCCCTCCTGGCAAAATTACAAGCGAGACAAAAACATAGCCAGGGCGGGTGTTCTTTAGACGGACAGCCCGGCTTACGTTCAACCCGTCGTGCCTGGGATAGAACCTCGCCACTGATGATGCCAGGGAGGAGGGGAAAGGGTTCGATGGTGGAGAGATTCTGGGACGCATTCGACGCGCTGGCCGCTCGCGCCCGCCATGGGCGCTGACGGGCGATTCCGGCCGAGGTGGTACCCGAGTGGGGGTCGCCGGGAAACGCCGCTCCTGCGCGCTCTCCGGCGGTCTGGCGGAGCGTGCAGCGCGGGCGCTGGGGCACACTCCGGGCACACTAGGGGCACACTCCCGTGGAAGAATGCTCGTTTCAGAGTATTTCGATGAGTTCTGAAATACTCGGTGTGTCAATGTGTTATTTGTATCTCGTTGAGCCACAAGCGCCCCAAATGCCCCCGTGAGCGCCTTCACACGGCAGAGGTCCCAGGTTCGATCCCTGGAGCGCCCACCATCAGCCTCGCGTGCGCCCCGGCCCGCACCGTTGGGGAATGCGGAGGGGCCGTCGGGGTCGGCGCGCCGCCCCCCGCACGCCACCTCCGATGACCCAATGCCCAAGTCACCCGGGCTGCACGGATGGCGGGCCGAGGCCGAGCTCCCGACCCGCCTCGCTGAGCGCCCTGTCGAAAGCCAGGAAGGCGACCGTCACGCCCTGCCCCGCCGCATGCGCGACCGCCTCGGCGGCGGCCAGGTGCACGGCGTCATAGCCCCGGAGGCCGTGTGTCAGGGCCAGCTCGCCCGCCCGCCGCACCAGTGGCGGGTCCGTCTCCACGACATCCAGCCCCGCCCACACCCGTTCGGCGTCCCGGACGGCCTCCCGCAGTCGCGCCTCGTCGACGCGGCCCAGGTTGCGGGCCTTCGCGAGCCCGGCCATCAGCTCGGCCCACGCGATCCGGTGGGTCACCGCCCGTCCCGCCGAAAGGAACACGGATCGCACGTGATCGGAGTACCGCTCTCCGACGAGCAGCTTCACCAGGGCGGAGGTGTCGAAGTAGACGATCACCCGCGGTCTTCGAGGACAAGCTCGGACAGCGGGCGCGCATCCTCGGGCCACGGGATGGTCGCGGGCGGCACATAGCGCTCTCCAGTCGCAGGCCGGTACCACGGCTGCCTGGAGAGCCGGGAAAGCGCACCCCGCAGGGCCTCCTCGGCCGTCACCGGCGGCGCCTCCGGCGGAAGCAGGCGCGCCACGGGCTTCCCGCGCGAGGTGACGATCAGCTCCTCGCCCGCCGCCACTTTCCGCAGGTACTCCGACAGACGATTCTTCAGCTCCCGGACGGCTACCTCGGACGTCATGGGCGTATCCCTTTGTTTGTGGCCACCTCGATGATTATAGCCGCCAATGTAGCCACCGCCTGATTGGGGCATGGCGCTGCGCGGGCGGGCACAGGGACCCGGAGCCGATCGGCCTTCCAGCCGGCGCGGGCGCTCAAGGGACCGCGAGGAGGCAGGTAGCGCCAGCGGCCGCTGCGGGCGCGAGCGCCGCGGCCACGCGAAGGCCCAGCCGACGCCCGCCGACCGCGACGGCGAGCCCCGCCTTGACCGCGGTGTTGACGAACGCGGCGAGCACCATGCCGCGCACCGCCACGGCGGCCTCGAGGCCGCCGTGGGCCATGCGCGAGAGCGAGAGCGTGATGGCGTCGACGTCGGTGAGGCCGGCGACCGCGGCCAGCGCGTACAGGCCCTCCTCGCCGAGCCAGGCGTCGAGGGCGTGGGCGGCGAGCGTCACCGCCGCGAGCAGCAGCCCGAACTGCACGGCCTGGCCCAGCCGCAGGGGGTTGCCGAGGGGCACCTCCGGCGCCCGGCCCGTCGTGTCGCGCGCGAGCATCCAGGCCGCCGCGAAGCCGAATGCGGCCATCGCCCCCAGCGGCAGCGCTGCCTGCGCCAGCAGGGCGCGGTTCACCGCCGCCACCTCAACCAGCATGCGCGGGAACATGGTGGCCGAGGCCACGACGATGCCGGCGGCGAACAGGCGCGGTGCCCCGAGATCGCGCCCCAGACGCCCGAAGCCCAGCGTCACGGCGGTCGAGGACACCAGCCCCCCGAGCAGGCCCGTCAGTAGCACGCCGCGCCCCGGGCCGACGATGCGCATGGCGGCGTAGCCGGCGAAGGAGATGGCCGCGATCAGCACCACCATCCACCAGAGCACGTAGGGGTTGAGGGCCTGCCAGGGGCCGTAGCCGCGGTCGGGCAGCACCGGCAGCACCACGACGGAGATCAGGGCGAGCTGCAGCGCGCCGCGCAGGTCGGCGGGCGAGAGCCGCCGCAACCAGGCGTGGAGCGTCGGCTTGAGGCTGAGGAGCAGTGCCGTGACCACGGCGCCCGCGGCGGTCACGACCAGCTCGCCGCGGGCGGCGAGCGCGCCGAGGGCGAAGGTGACGAGCGCGGCGACCACCGTGGTGATCCCGACATCGCGATCGAGGCGCACGGCCGCGAGGTGGCCGGCGACGACCACGGCGGCGAAGCCGAGGAAGCCGGCGGCCAGGAAGACGGGGTCGAACCTTTCGGCGAGCTCGCCCCACAGGCCGCCGAGCAGGCCGACGAGCCCGAAGGTGCGCACGCCGGCGACGCGCGCGCGGCCGGCTGCTAAGGTGCGGCCATGGAGGCGGAGGCGGCACCCC
>WGBS01000284.1 GCA_015494165.1 Gammaproteobacteria bacterium
CGATGTCGCTGCCGTCCTCGAGAGGCGTGTACTCGGCCGACTCGAGGCGGACCTGCTGGGCGAGCCCGTCGAGGGGCGGCTCGCCCGGCGTGAGGCGCATCAGTGCCCGGCGCACGTCGTGCACCAGGTCGGCGAGCGCCGCGTCGAAGCGGTCCGTAGCCGCTGCCAGCGCCTCCACCGTCATCCCGAAGCTCACCCGCACGCGGGCCGGCATGGCCTCGAGCACGGTCTCCGAGCCCGGCCGCAGCACGAGCGCGGGCAGGATCAGCCCGTCGGTGACGCTCCGCGCCGCCCGCCCGCGGCGCACCTGCTGGCCCGCCGCGGTGAAGTAGCCGCCGGTGCCGTCGATGTCCCGCAGCGCCGCCTCCACCGCGTCCAGGATCCGGGCCGCGCGCGAGGGCATCACAGCCTCCGCAGCCGGTGCCGCAGCTCATCGGCGAAGCGCCGCTCGAGCAGCGGCTGGATCTCGTCGAGGACCTGGCGGCGCACGCTCTTCCAGGCCTGGTCCACGGACGGGCCATAGAGCACCCGGAAGCTGCGTCGGGTACGGCCGGTGCGGATCGCCACGCCCAGGATCCGCTCGCCGCTCCCCTTGGTGCCGAGCGGGGCAAGGAAGGCCGCGCGCAGCTTGCGGCGCGGACCCGCGCGCTTGACCTTGACGCTGACGCCGGCCGCCTTCCGGCCCGGCGGGATACCGCGGATGGGGCTGCCCTTGGCGCCCGGGGCGGCCCGCACGAGCTGGCGCGCGTCGTAGCGAGTGAGCAGCACCCGCGTCTTGCTCGCCTGGATGACGGCCTGGAGCCGGTCCGGGGTCGGATCGACGATCTTGAGCTTGTCGCGGATGTAGGTGCGCCTGAGGTTGAGCTCCCGGCCGATCTGCTGCGCGCCGAGCTTGCGGGCCGTGACCGCCGTGCGTTTGAGGGCTCGGTAGGCGGCCAGGCGCACGGCCCGGTTCATCTGTCCCAGACGGCGCTCGGCCTTCCTCGCCCCGCGCACCTCGAGCCGCATCATCGCGCCCACCCCACCCGGATGCCGCCGTCGTCGTAGTCGACGATGTCGATGGTGTAGCGATTGCCACCGGCCTCGACGACGTCGCCCGGCTCGAGCCGCACGGCCGCGACCGGCACTGCGATGCGCCACCGGCGCTCGGCCACCGTCCCGTCGCCGGCGTCCAGCAGCACGGGCACGATAAGGGCCTCCACGTGCCAGGCGGCGCCGTCGCGGCGCACCACCGCCGGCCCGCCAAGCTGGCGGGAGACGGTGTGGGCCATGCGCTCGGCGCGGGCGTGCATCGCCTCAGCCCTTGGCCTCCGCCTTGGCCTCCTTCGGCGCCTTGGGGAGCTTCGCCGGGTCGTCCACGGCGCGACCGATCCCGAGCAGCAGACGGGCGTCGGCCTCAGTGATGTCCGCACCGTCCTGGAGCTTGCCCACCTTGAGCGCCGTCCCGACCTTGACCGGCTTGCCGCCGACGGCGCAGGCCTTCGCGATGTAAATCTTGTCCATCTCGCACCTCCTCAGGTCGTGGCGGCGGGGCCGGCACCCCGCCGCCTGCAGCCCTCACGATCAGGCGTCGATGCAGAAGCTCTGCGGGTGCCGCACCGCCACGTCCACGTCCTGGAACACGCGCAGCACGAGCCCGCCCGAGGCGGCCTTGGCGGCCGGGTCCGGCATCACGTCCAGCACGCCCCACATGCCGATCAGCACGTCCTCGAAATTGCCGAAGATGAGCCGGTTCGGGATCTGGTTGCTCATGACGACCGGGTAGCCGTTCATCTGGCCGTCCTCGAGGACGAACAGCCCGCTGCCGGCGTCTTTGGGGGTGGTCTTGAGCGTCCCCATCACGCTCGCCGAGGTGACGTAGGCGAGACGGCCGGTGAGCGCCTCGTCGGCGCCGAGCGCGGTCTCGAATCCGACGATCTCGGCCCAGGTCGGCGTGAGGTTCGCCGAGGCGTCCTTGGTGACGGTCTGGGTGTTGACGCCAGTGGTCGCGATGATGCCGACCGGCTCGTTGGCGCCGCCGCCCTGGAGCGCCGCCTTGTCGATGGCGAGGGCCGCGCCCCGCACGAGGTCGCGGCGGACGAGATCCTCGATGCTCGGCGCGCTCTGCTTGAGCAGCCGCCGCGACATGGCTACCGACCCGGCCACCGTCTTCGGCGACAGCACCACCGAGCCCAGCGTCAGGTCGCTGTCGGTGACGGCCGCATCGTCCGCCAGCCACTGGAAGCTGGCCGAGCCGAGCTGGCGCGGGATGTCGGCATTGCCTTGCAGGCCATTGAGGACGGTCGCCCCGAGCCGGATGACCACCGAGGACGGGCGCAGGCTCTCGATGAACTGGTCCGCCAGGTGGTCGGTCGCGATGAGATCGGCGCCCGTGGTCACGTTCATGACGCGCTCGCCCTCGGTCTGGCCGGGGCGGCCAATGATGTCGATCGGGACGAAGAAGCCGCGCGGGTCGCGCCCGACGCGCTCGGCGATAGCGGCCGAGCACTCGCGCTCGAACTCCGCCTGGCGCCAGTCGCCGTTCAGTGCGGCGTTCAGGGCCCGCAGCAGGCTGTAGCGCCGGCGGTCCTTCTCCGAGAGGTCGAGCTGGCCGGCCGGCGCCTCCCCGCTCGAGATCTGGTCGCGCTCCGGCAAGCGCTCGAGGAGCTGCTCGCGCAGCTTCTCCACGGTCCAGCCCTCGCGGATGGCCTCGCGGGCGAGCTCGCGCCCGCCGTAGGCGGCGAAGCGCTCGCCGATGCTCTCGAGGTCGCGGATGCGCTTGAGCTCGCGCTCGCGCACCTCATTCTCCACGGCGCGGACGTCGACGGTGGGCTCCGGCGCGTCCGCACGCACCTGGGGGGTCTGGTCTTTGCTCATGGTCCGATCCTCCACTTCGCACTCGTAGCACTGCCCGTCGGCGTCGCGCCCGACGCCCACCGTGTGGTCAGCGGGCACGCTGACCACGCTGATCTCGTACGGCTCCCAGTCCACTGCGCGGTAGGTCTCGACGCCGTCCTCCTGCGACTCCATCACCATCTTGTGGATCCGGTACCCGACCGAGACGTGCCGGCGGATGCCGTCCACGATGTCTCGGAAGACCTCCTGCACGCGGGCCGAGTTGCCGAAGCGCACCATCGCGCGCGCCACCCGGTCGCTGCCGATCTCGACCGCTTCGACGACACCGACCTGGTCGGTCGGGTCGTGGTCCATCAGCACCGGCCCGCCGTCGCGCAGCCGCCCAAGGCGGACGCTCTCGGGCTGGACGTCGAGGACCTCGATGCCGTACCAGCGCTCGACCGGCACCTCGCTCGCGAAGGCGAGCCGCACGGTGCGGCTCTCCTCGTCGATCCCGTCCCGGCTCAGCGCGATGCTGCGCGTGAGCCGCTCAGGCATCCGCAGCTTGCGTGTCGCCATCCGTCCCTCCTCTGCCGGGCCCGTCCAGCGAGACCGTCACGCCCTTCTCGGCCGCGAGCTGCTGGAAGCGCGCGATCTCGTTGAGGACGTCCTCGATGTCGACGCCGATCTCCGCCGCGACCTGCTGCGGGCTGCGCAGGCCCGCCGCGATGGCCAGGCGCGTGGCCTGGATGTCCTTGAGCGGGTCCACCCACGGCCAGCGCCGCCCCTGCCAGTGGTGGGCGCTGTAGCGCTGCATGGCCTCGGACTGGCCGAGACGGCCCGCGAGGTCGGTGTTGAGCAGCGCGTTCGAGAGCCAGCGCCGGTAGATGGGCCGCAGCACGGCGTGCGCGAACCAGTGCTGCAGTGTCATCCAGCGTTCGCGGTCCTCGAGCGTGCCCGCACGGGCGCTCGAGAAGTTGACCTCCGAGAGATCGCCGGTCAGCGCGTGATAGGAGACGCCGAGCCCGACGGCGATGTCGTGCAGCACGGTCTTGACGAAGCGCTCGTAGGCCTGGTGCGGGTAGTCGGGGTTGAACGGCTGGAAGCTGTAGCCGTGCGGCAGGACGCCGAAGGCGCCCGGCTCGGCCTCGTCGAGAAACTCACCCTCATCCTCTTGGTCGGCGAGCGCGTGCGGCATCCCATCCGGTGTCGTGAAGAACCCCATCTTGGCGGCCCCGACGCGCGCGGCCGTCACCGCCGCCTCCTGGTAGGCATCGAGCATGTGGATGGCCGGCATGGCGGCGGCAAGCCACGGCACCCCGCGGAGCTGCTCCGGCTGGTCGGGCAGGAAGGCGTGGATCAGGTCGGTGGCCGGCACCCGCTCGCGGTTGGTGCTGGTGCCGTCCTCGCCCTCCTTGACGAGCCAGTAGGCCACGGGCCGTCCGGCGGAGTTGAGCTCGACGCCGAGGCGGACGCGGTTGCCGTTGCGGAGGTCGTCGTTGTACTGCGTGTCGAGCCGGGCCGGATCGAGCAGCTCGATCACGAAGCCCCACGGGTTGTCGCGCGTGGGGCGGACGTCGTGCAGCCGGATCAGGGCCTCGCCGTCACGGGCCGCCGTGCGGACGATGAGGCGCTGGCAGTCCGGGAACGAGAGCCGGCCAGTGAGCTCGCACACGCCCGGCATGGCCCAGGCCTGGAAGGCCCGCTCGACGCGCGCGTTGCCGGCGGTGTCGGGCCGGCCGTCCCGGAGTTGCCCGCGGACCTGGAGCAGGAAGCCGGCAGGGCCGACGACGTGGGTCTCGACCAGCGCCAGGTAGCGCCGCGCGAGATCGGAGTTCTGCTCGAGCTCGCGCGCGCGGTTGCGCAGGATCTTGAGCTGCTGCCTGAGCTCGTCGTTGATGCGGCCCGTGGCGCCGCCCCAGTCGGCGAAGAGACGGTCGCGTTTCGCGGCCTGCCATCCACGGGCCCAGGTCAGGAGGGAGACGGCGGCGCCGGCCGGGCGCCGGCGCCACCGCCAGGGCCCCCAGATGACGCGGCCGAGGGCCGAGCGCTGGGCGGGTGCGGCCGAGGCGCGCTCGGCCGCCGGCGGGACGGTGCGTGGCGTCGCGTCGCTGCCCCTGCGGGCGATGAAGCTCCGAAGGCCCATGCCCCGGAACATAGCCGCGGCACGCAGCGGCGCAACTCAAAGTGTCCCATTAACGCACCAAAGTGTCCCATTAACGCACCACCCACGCTATCCGCGCTCGGTTTCGCGCGAAACCGAAGGCTGCACACGGCGCAGCACGGTGGCGTGGTGGACGTCGAACTTCGCCGCCACCGCGCGCAGTGACAGCCCCTCGTCCTTGACCAGCCTTTGGATCAACGGCACGTCGTCGATGATGTCGAGCCGCCGCGGCGCGCGTGGCACCCGGATGCCATACCGCCGTATCGCACGGGAGAACGTGCGCCGCGACACGCCGGCCAGCCTCGCCGCCTCGCTACGGCGGCAGCGGGCCACGGCGAGGTACATCAGCACCTCGGCTCGGGTGAGGCGGGGCCGCCCGGGCATCAGAAGCGCACCTTGAGGCTGCGCGGCGGCACCGCCTCGCCCCGCGCGAGGGCGGCGGCGCGCTCCTCGGCCTGGACCTCGGCCCGGTAGCGGTCGCGCAGCGCGATGAGCTGGGCGGGGTCGCGGTCGACGCGCTGGTCGCCGAACTGGGCCCGCAGCAGGTCCAGGTCCTGCTCCGTGGCGCGCTGCTCGAGTGCCGCCTCGATCGCGTCCAGCATGCGGCGCGCGTGCGAGCGCCGGTCCTGCGGCGTGGTAGCGGCCGGGTCCGGCAGCACCTGCAGGAAGCCCGCCCCCAGCGTGTGGCGCTCGCCCGCCGCGTTGTCGACGTAGGCGGTCCACTCATAGCGCCCTGGCTGCCATTTCGCCGTCTGCGACGCCGGGACGTCGAAGGCGTGGTCGGCCCCTGACGCCGTGGCGTCGACGTGGTAGACCCCCTGATCGCTGAAGATCGCGTAGTGCAGCGTCCAGCCGTCGCTCGCCGGGTAGTCCGGCACCTGGTCGGTCCAGCGCAGCGTGTCGCCGGCGACGATGCGCCCCGGGATCTGAAATGTCGCCATCGCCCTCACCTCCAGCCTCCGACGAAACCACCGCCGCGGCGCCGGCTCCGTGTGCGCCGCGGACGGTCCGTGCCCTGACGGTCCTCCGGTCCGGTCTGCGCCGCGCGCGCCGCCCCGTCCGGTGCCGCCTCGGCCGGCTCGTCGTCGCCGGCCCCGCCGCTGAACAGGTCGGCCGTGGGCGGCTGCACGCGCGCCTCGATGCGGTCCCAGTCGCTGTCGCGCAGCATGTGCACGCGCACCGCAGGGTGGCAGGCGGCCGCATAGGCGTAGACAAAGCAGTCGAGCGCCTCGTTGCGCCGGCCGCTGAGCCGGCGCCAGCGGTTCGCGGTCGCGTCGAAGCGCTCCGCGGTGAGCTGCAGATAGAAGTCGTCGGGCAGGTCGCGCGGAAAGCGGATCCGGTGCCGCGCGGGATCGGGCTCGCCGGCGTCGGCGTGGAGCTTGGCGAACAGCGCGCCCTTGGCGGTGTCCGCGCCCACCCGCCACAGCTCGACGCCGCCGCGCAGCACGCCGCCGCGCGTGTTGACGTCCTGCTTGGTGGGGCGCCCGGCGATGATCGGGCGGTTGGGGAAGCGGTCACCCTTGACGGCCAGCACCAGGCGGTGCTGGCGCACGCGGCAGAAGTTGTAGGCCATGTGGGTGTGGTGACCGCCGGTGTCGACCGCGAGCGCCGTCAGCCCCATCGCGACGCCATAGCGGTTGCGGATGCGCGCCTGCAGCCGCTCGTCGAGCGCGTGCCAGGCCTCCTCCGTGCCCGGATCGCCCGGCAGCTCGAACCAGTCGATCACCCAGCAGCGCTCGCCGCGCCCCCAGCCGAGGATCAGCACCGCGAAACGGTCGTCCTGGACGTCCACGCCGGCGGTGAGGATGAGGCAGCCGTCGGGGATGGTGCGGCTCGCGTAGCCGCCGGCGCGGGCACGCAGCTCCCGCCAGTCCACCTTGCCGGACTCGTCCTCGTACGGGAGCCCCAGCAGCGTGTTGTGGTAGGTCTGGAGGAGCTCGCGCTCGCCGCTCTCGCGCGCCTTGCGACGCTCCTCGGCGATCTCGGCCCAGGTGTAGCCGAGGCCGATGGGCGCGTAGAGCGCCGAGAGATGGAAGCTCGGGTAGGCGCCGTCCGGGTTGGCCGGACGCCACGCGCCGCGCTCGAGCATCCAGGTCTTGTGGTGATGGGCGATCGCCTGCCCGCAGGCCTCGCACAGGTAGGTGCCGTCGTCCTGGAGGCCCTCGTCGCGCAGCACCTGCATGTGCTCGCAGTGCGGACAGGGCACGTGGTAGTGGCGCTGGTCGCCGGCCTTGAACTCGGCCTCGATCACCGAGGCGTCCTTGATCGTCGGCGAGCTCACGATGAAGATCTTGCGCCGCGGGAAGGTGGCCGTGCGGCGCTCGGCGAGCGTGAGCGGGCTGCCTTCCCCGTCCACGTCCTCGGGGTAGCCGTCCACTTCGTCGGCGAACAGGAACCGCACCGGCATCGAGCGCAGGTCCACGGCGCTGTTCGCGCCGGCGATCACCAGCAGCCCACCCGGGAACTCCTTGAGCAGGGTGGTGTTGCCGCTGTCGCGGGAGCGGGCCGGCCGGATGCGCTCGCGCAGCACGGGGGTCGCCTCGATCATCGGCGTCAGCCGTTGCCGGCTCCAGCGCTTCGCCAGCATCTGCGTCGGCACTACCACCATCATGGGCCCGGGCGTCTGGTGGATGATCGACCCCACCCAGTTGTTCCCGCACTCGGTCTTGCCGATCTGCGTGCCGGCCATGAGCACCACGCGCCGCGCCGGGTGCTCGACGCTGAGGCAGCGCATGATCTCCCGCAGGTAGGGTGTGCGGTCGGTGCGCCACCGCCCCGGCTCGCTCGAGGCCTCGCGCGGCAGCACCCGGTAGCGGTCGGCCCACTCGTCCACGGGCAGCGCCTCGGGCAGCGCCCAGCCGCGCGCCCAGCCGCGGCGGAAGGCACGGCGCCCGTCCGCGAGCCAGGGCAGCTCGAGGCGCGCGGGATCCGCTTCCAGCACGGCGCTCATCCGCCCTCCCCCGTCGCCGCCGGCGCCGAGGCCTCGGCCGGCTCCACGGCTGCGCTCGCCGCCAGCTCGCGCGCGATGCGGCGGACCTCCGCCTCCAGCAGCGCGTAGACGCGCGCCTCGTCGGTCTCGGCCGCGAGCTGCGAGGCGAGCCGGTCCGGCAGCGCCAGGATCGCCTCCTGGGCCTGCCTGGCCCGCGCGAAGGCCTCGGCCTCCACCTCGTCGGCGCGCACCAGGCGCCCGGCGCGCTCCTCGAGCTCCAGCCGGCGGGCGAGCGCCTTGAGGCGCGTCTCCTCCGCCTTGGCCTCGAGATAGGCGATCCGGCCGGGGCCGTCGTGCGCGGCCCCCGCCGACTGCTCGGCACGCCGATCGCCGCCATGCACCGGGTTCAGCACTGCGTCGAGCCGCGCGTCCGTCGCCGCGACATCGATCCGCCCGTCCGGGCCCTCGACCAGGAGGCCCTGGCGCCCGTACTTGGTGATCTGGCCCTGGTTCACGCCGCGGTACCGGGCGTATTCGGCGCGCGTCATGTACGGCTTCGACGGCTTCGACGGCTTCGGCATCTCACCGGCCCCGACTTGCCCAAGCGAGCCCCTTGCCCATCAACAACTTGCCCAACACTCCCCGCCTGAAACTGGCGCAAAACCGCGGCTCCGCGCACTCGCATGCGGCGGCCCGACAAAGGACCCGCCGGCACTGGCGCATGCACCACAATGGTGCGGATGCTGTCCTAAGTGACTGAACCATCGTCGCGCATCATCCGGGTGTTCCTACCTGTTCCTACCTTGGATCCGTCAGGTAGGAACACTTAAATGACTGATTCGAAAGCTTTGTTCCTACCGTTCCTACCGTTCCTACCTTTCCCTATATAGAGCACGGCGCGGTCTACGCGGGCGCGAGCACCAGGCGCCACGCGCAGCGCTATACGCGCGCGCGCGAGGAAGGTAGGAACGGTAGGAACATGCCTTTCGAGTCATACGCTTAAGTGTTCCTACCTCGCGAAACCGAGGTAGGAACAGGTAGGAACGGTAGGAACATTTATCCACAGACCCGGTTGTCATGGCGGCCCATGTTGTGGCTGTTGCGCCACACTTGCGGCGGTTTCTCGCGAAACCGACGATGCCGGCCGCTCGTAGACCCAGCACAGCACCCCTTCGACCCGCCGCCGCACGCGGCGCCAGCCCAGGCGGCGCATGATGGCGCCGACCCGCATCTGCTCCTGACGCGACTGCTTGGCGGTCTCGATCCCGAGCGCCCAGCGCATGATCTCGGCCGTGGTGACGTCGCTCACCGGCCGGCTCGGCGTCACCTGTCCCATCCGCTCGGGATAGCGCTCGAGGTGGCCATCGAGCCAGGCCAGGATCGGCTCTTCCCAGACGTCCACGTCGTAGCGGGCGTCCTGCTCGGCGGCCGCCTCCGGCGGGAACTCCCACCACGGCTCGCCGCGCCGGTAGCGCGCGTCGGCCTCCGCCCAAAGCTGGTCTCGCAGGTACGTCAGCGCCTCGAGGTTGATCTCCGTGCAGCGCACGGGATAGAACCGCCGCGCCCCGGTTTCGTCCTTGAGGTAGGTGTCGTCGTTGGTGGTGCCGACGAAAACGCACTGGCGCGGGAACTGGCGCGCATAGCGGCCGTAGCTCGGCCGGTAGGTGTCCTCCTGCGCCGACAGCGCCTGCTTGATGCGATTGCGGTCCGCCTTGGAGAAGGCCTGCAGCTCGGCGATCTCCACCATCCAGCGGCCCGCCAGGATCTGGTAGAAGTCCTTGTTCTGCGGCGACTCGAGCATCTCGGCGAACCACTCGGGGCCGCATAAGGTGCGCACGAAGGTGCTCTTGCCCACGCCCTGCGGACCCTCGAGGATCACCATGTGGTCCACCTTGCAGCCCGGCTCGCGCACCCGCGCGACCGCGGAGATGAGCCAGTTCATGCCGACCGCGCGCGTGTAGTCGTCGCGCGGCGCACCCGCCAAGTCGGCGAGGAAATGCGGCAGCCGCTCCTCACCGTCCCACTGGAGACCGTCCAGGTACTCGAGCACGGGGTGAAAGCCGTGGCGCGAGGCCACCACCTCGATGGCCTCCAGCGCCGTGCCCGTGCCGACCGAGAGCCCGTAGTGGTCGGGATCCCCGAGCCAGGCGGCGAGCTCGGCGCCGTCCACGTCGGTGACCTCGCCTAGGCCACCCCCGTAGGGCGGCTGGCGCACCTTGAGCACGCGGTTGGCGAAGCGATCCATGCGGTAGACGCCCCGCCAGGCCGGGTGGTGCTCGAGGATCGTGATGACGTTGTAGAGGCTCGGGCGGAGCTGCCCGTGGCCGTTGCGGACCAGCCGGCGCTGCCAGACCATCTCCCGCCAGGCGGCGAGCGCCTGGTCGAGCTGGGCCCGCACCGCCGCGAGGCCCCGGGCGACGTGCAGGTCGTTCCAGTCGGTGCCGGCGCCGTCCTCGCCGAAGTCGGGCAGGGCGGCGACGCCGTCCACGGCCCTGGCCGCCGCCTGCGCCTTGCGCCGGCCCGGATTGCCGCGCGTGGCCCGGTCATCGTCGCCGCACACCACGATGGGGGCGGCGTCCGGGTAGGCATCCTTCAGCGCCCGCACAACGGGCTCCAGGTTGCCGGCGTCGAAGGCGACCGCCACCGGCCACCCCGTCGCCTCGTGCACGCTGGCCGCCGTGGCGTAGCCCTCGGCCACCGCGACGGGCTGGCCGGCCTGCACCCGGCCGATGAGGTGGAAGGCCCCGCGCTTGGCGGTGCCCGTGAGAAACCGCTTTGTGCCGTCCGGCGCGATGAACTGCAGGCCGCGCAGGGCACCATCCGGCCCCCGCACCGGCACGACGAGGCTGCCGCGCGAGAAGCGCACGCCCCAGGCCTTGACCTTCTTGCGGTCCAGGTACTCGCAGCGGCCACTCTCCGGGAGCTTCTCCCAGATCTCGGCCGCGCGCGCGGCCGCCTCGCGCGCCACCGCTTCGCGCTCACGCTCGATCTGGCGCTGCTGCTCGGCCTGGCGCCGGCGGACCTCGGCGCGGTCCGCCTTGTCGAGGTCGCGCCCGACGCGCAGCTTGTGCACCTCGTCGCCCTGCTTCCAGTTGCCGTAGGCGCCGACGATGAGCGTCCTGCCCGAAGGCGTGACGAGCTCGCGGGCGACGTACCAGCCCGACTTGCGGCCAGGCTTGTCGTCCTCGACCGGCACGCGCTGCAGCGTCCCGCTCAGGTCGAGGCGCTCGACCACCAGGCCGGCGCTGCGGAGCTGCTCGAGGACCTCGTCGACCGTCATGCCGTCGCCTCCCGCCGCTCGCGCAGCAGCGCCATCACCCCGTCGAGCCGCGCGTGCAGCGTCTCAAGCGTGTCGTCATTGCGCACGACCAGGTCGCCGGCCTCGACCTCGAGCCCCAGCTCCGAGACGTGCGCGCGCACGGCCGGCGCCTCGGGGCGCACGATGTGCACCACGGTCCCGCCGCGGGCCCGAATCCAGGCCGCCTCGTTCGGGAAGCGCACGTCCGTGAACACCACTCCGGCATAGCGCGTGCCGCCGGCCAGCTCGAGCATCAGCAGCCGGCGCTCGGCCACCCATTGCCACAGGTCGGGATGGACGCGCTCGCGGCCCCATTCGGTGCCGAGCGTCTGGTAGAGGTAGCGCGGCGACACGCCTAGCCCGTCCAGCGCCTCCTCCTTCAGCACGCCGTCGAGCGCCTGCGCCGGCACGCCGAGCAGCACGCCCACCATCTCCTTGATCGGCGCCGCGAAGGCCATGGACACGAGGCCGTAGCGCTCCGCGAGATAGGCCGCGGCCGTGTCCTTGCCGCTGCGCGCCCTACCCGCAAGCCCGATCAGCAGCACGCCGCGCCTCCTCCCACCGCCCCAGGCCTCGCGCCGGTTGCGCGCGAAACGCTCGAGCAGCGGGTAATACTCCTCGACGTGATAGCGCACGAGCTCCCGCCATTCCGGCGGCACCCGCCGCATCGCCGCCGCGCGCTCGGCGGGCGGCAGGCGGTAGATCTCGTTGATGAGCCGGCTCAGCGACGGCTGCAGCACGCATCGCTCCCCCAGGGCGGCGCCGGCAGCGGGCGCCAGTGCGTCGGCCGCACCCGCAGCTCGGAGCCGGTCAGATACCAGCGCCCGTCGCGTCCGAGCCAGCCCATCTCCACGCCCCCGGGCCCGGATGCATCGTCCGGGAGCGCGATCAGCACGTCCCGCAGCGGCTCAGGGACGCACTCCCGCACGTCCAGCCAGCCGTCGTCCGACCGTTTCTCGCGGATGCGCTGCGCCTCCATCGTCCATCCTCCTGCGCCGCCCGCGCGGCCGCCCGCGTCGTCCCGGCACACCCTCCGAGTGCACCTCGATGCCGGCCTCGTAGCGCGCAAGCCAGCGGGCGACGTCCGCCTCCAGATGCTTCCGGACCGTGGCGCGGTCGCCCCGGCACCAACCCTCGAGCGCGCCGGTCGGCAGGTCGATGCGGTAGGTCCAACCGCCCTGCACGCGGTCGAGCAGCGTGATGCGCGGCCTCACCGCAGCCCCCGCTCCCGCTCCATCGCGGCGACCCGTTCCGGCCGCCTCTTCGCGGCCAGGCGCTGCAGGCGGCGGAAGGCCCGCCGCCGCGCGCCGGGTGTCCGCGCCACCTGGAGCTGCAGGCACGCGATGTCGAGGGCCTCCTCGAGCGCCTGGTCGTAGGCCCGCGCCCGACCGCTCACCGCGGGCCCTCCCGCCGCTCGCGCGCCAGCGGCACCACTTCGGCCGCGGCCGCCCGCTCCGCCGGCTCCGCTCCGAGCGCCTGGCGCGCGATGCGCTCGCGCATCTCCGCCAGCACCGCGATGGCCTGCTCGATCTCCAGCAGCGCGGTGCGGGCGAGCGGCGCGTCGCGGCCGTCGATCTTGCCGTCCTCGAGCAGCCGCGAGACCGCCACGATCGCCTCGCCGGTCTCCTTGCCGATGCGGCCCAGGTTGTCGAGGTCCGCCCCGAAGCCGCCCTCCGGGATCCTCACCGCGAGCAGCCCCTGGCGGGTCGCCAGCGCCTGCTGCAGCGCCCAGCGGCGCTCCTCCGGGAAGGCGGCGATGAAGGCCTCCAGTGCCTCCACCGGGAACCGCGCGTAGACGTCCTCGCGGAACCAGCGGCTGATGCGCTCGCTGTCGCGCCGCATCCGCATCACCGGATCGTCGTGCTGAGACCACTCGATGGTGCGCGCATGCGGCGGCACCAGGCGCTCGTACTGTGCGCGGACCTCCGCCGCGAAGGCCGCCTCGCTGGTCGACGTCTCGTGGATGAGCGCCCGCCAGTGGCGCTCGAGGACCTGTGTCAGGGTCAGGCTGTGGCTGTCACCGCTCGTCATGGCCAACGGCCTCCTGCGCGCGCTCGGCGATGTCCATCGATTCCCAACTCGGCACCCGCAGGTACCGCTTGCGGGTCATCTCGACCATTAGGCGCGCCGCCACGGCCGCGAACAGGGCGTGGCGCATCGGCTCCGACTCCTGCTGGTATTTCTCCAGCAGCAGCGCCGCCTTCCGATCAACCGGTGCTGCACAGGCTAAAATCTGCTCGACATGATTTATCGCTGCACGGAGGAACTCAGTCATGGCCGTCACCTCCCGAACATGCGGGCATTGCGGCACGGAACATGTAGCGCTTGAGCTGGTCGCCTGTTACAGGATTCCCGAACGGCGTGAATTCGCTTTGTTCTTGAAATGCGCGCGATGTGGGAAACCGTCGTATGCGATCGCGATCAACCCGCTGGAGCCGGATGCAACCCCCGCGGATTGCGGCACTGGCCTCGAGCTCTGCGGATGGTTGATCGATTCCTTTGGCCCCAAGAAGCCTCCACCCGACATC
>WGBS01000285.1 GCA_015494165.1 Gammaproteobacteria bacterium
CTGCTCGCCGGCTACCCCGTGGCCTTCGCGCTCGCCGGCACGGCGCTCGGCTTCGCCGCCTTGGGGGGCGCCCTCGGCGCCTTCGACCCGGCCTTCCTCGAGGCCACGCCCTCGCGCCTCTACGGGATCATGACCAACGAGACGCTGGTGGCGGTGCCGCTGTTCGTCTTCATGGGCGTGGTGCTGGAGCGCTCGCGCGTGGCCGAGGACCTGCTCGACACCATGGCGGCGCTCTTCGGGCCCCTGCGCGGCGGCCTGGGGCTCTCGGTGACGGCGGTGGGCATGCTGATGGCGGCGAGCACCGGCATCGTCGGCGCCACCGTGGTGACCATGGGGCTGCTGTCGCTGCCCACCATGCTGCGGCGCGGCTACGACCCGGCACTGGCCTCGGGCACCATCTGCGCCTCCGGCACCCTGGGGCAGATCATCCCGCCCTCCATCGTGCTGGTGCTGCTCGGCGACGTGCTCTCGGCCGCCTACCAGCAGGCCCAGCTCCAGATGGGCATCTTCTCGCCGCGGACGGTCTCGGTTGGCGACCTCTTCATGGGCGCGCTGCTCCCGGGGCTGGTGCTGGTCGTGCTCTACATGCTCTACGTCGCGGGCGTGGCGATGCTGCGCCCGCAGGCCGCGCCGGCGGTGCCCGCCGCGGCGCGCGGTGCGCTCGGGCCGCGGCGCCTCCTGCGCGCGCTGCTGCCGCCGCTCGGCCTCATCGTCGCCGTGCTCGGCTCCATCATGGCCGGCGTCGCCACGCCCACCGAGGCCGCAGCCGTGGGGGCGGTCGGGGCGCTCGTGCTCGCGGCGCTGCGCCGCCGCCTCGACCTCGCCACCCTGCGCGAGGTGATGCGCGCGACCACGCGCGTCTCGAGCATGGTGTTCCTCATCCTGATCGGCGCCTCGGTCTTCTCGCTCGTCTTCCGCGGCTTCGGCGGCGACGAGCTCGTGCACGAGCTGCTCACGGGACTGCCGGGCGGCACCGTGGGCGCGCTCCTCGCCGTGATGGCGGTCATGTTCCTGCTCGGCTTCGTGCTCGACTTCATCGAGATCACCTTCGTCGTCGTGCCGCTGGTGGGCCCGCCGCTGCTCGCCATGGGGCTCGATCCGGTGTGGCTCGGCGTCCTCATCGCCCTCAACCTCCAGACCTCCTTCCTCACCCCGCCCTTCGGCTTCGCGCTCTTCTACCTGCGCGGCGTGGCCCCGCCCGAGGTCAGCACGGGCGCCATCTACCGCGGCGTCGTTCCCTTCATCGTGCTCCAGCTCCTCGCGCTCGGCCTGCTCGCCCTGTGGCCGGGGCTCGCCACCTGGCTGCCGGCCGTCGTCTACGGCGACTGATGGAGCCCGAAAGGAGGGGATGCCGGTGCACGGATGGGGCCATCGCGGGACGTGGAGGCGGCTTGCGGCGCGCCTTCTGGCGTCGGCAAGGGTGCGCATCCGCCGCCGCGACGGGAGCGTGTTCGTGCTGCGGCAGGCACCCGCGGAGGAGGGCTCGCCGCTGGATGTGCCGGGGATCGGCACGCGCGCGACCACGCGCGACGTGCTGCGCGCCGTGCGCGAGGCGCGCGCACGCCGCTGAGCCCCGCGGCCGGCCTCAGCCGCGCGCCTCGAGGTAGGCGCGCTCCGAGATGGCGTGCCAGGCGCGCACCTTGTCGCGGAAGCGCCGGTAGGACTCGTAGACCTTGCGCGAGAGCGGGTCCTTGTCCGCGATCTCGGCCACCACCTGCTCGGAAAGCTCGCGCAGACGCTCGAGCACGGGTTCCGGGAAGCGGCGCAGCGCGACCTTGTGCTTCTCCACCAGCACCCGCAGGGCGTCGTTGTTGCGCGCGGTGTACTCGGCGAGCATGTCCTGGTTGGCCACGCGGCAGGCGTTGAGGACGATGGCGCGCAGGTCCTTCGGCAGGGCCTCGAAGGCCTTGCGGTTGATGAAGCACTCGAGCGTGGTGCCGGGCTCGTGCCAGCCGGGGTAGTAGTAGTACTTCGCCGCCTTGTAGAGGCCGAAGGCGAGGTCGTTGTAGGGCCCGACCCACTCGGTGGCGTCGATCGCGCCCGACTGGAGCGCGGTGAAGATCTCGCCGCCGGGCAGGTTGACCGGCGTGCCGCCGGCGCGGCGCAGCACCTCGCCGCCGAGGCCCGGGATGCGCATCTTGAGGCCCTTGAGGTCCGCGAGGCTGCGGATCTCCTTGTTGAACCAGCCGCCCATCTGCACGCCGGTGTTGCCGGCCGCTGCCGGGATCAGGCCGAAGGGGGCGTAGACCTCGCGCCACAGCTCGAGCCCGCCGCCGTGGTAGAGCCAGGCGTTCATCTCCTGCGCCGTGAAGCCGAAGGGCACCGCGGCGAAGAACTGGGCGGCCTCGCTCTTGCCCTTCCAGTAGTAGGAGGCGCCGTGGCCCATCTCGGCGGTGCCGCGCGCGACGGCGTCGAAGGCCTCGAAGGCGGGCACGAGCTCCTTGGCGCCGTAGACGCGCACGCGGATGCGTCCGTCGCTCATCTCGCCGATGAGCCGCGCGAGGAACTCCGCGCCCGTGCCGAGACCCGGAAAGTTCTTGGGCCAGGTGGTGACCATCTTCCAGCGCCAGGTGCGGCGCGCGATGACCGCCGGCGCGCCGGCGAGCGCGCCGGCGGCGGCCGTGCCCGTGATGAACTCGCGTCGCTTCATTCCTTCCGCCCCCCTCGTTGGCGCGCCGCACGCGGCGTCACAGCGCGTTGTGTGAACCCGTGCCGTGGCGTGCGCCGGCGGCTTCTGCCATTATAGGCGCGGCCGCGCGCGGGCCGCGAAGGCGCGCGTGGCGCCGTTCAGGCAGGACCGGGGGTCCGCTTGACGCTGACACCGGAGCAGGCACGGGGACTGCGCGCGCGCTTCGCCGCCGCCGTGGCCCTCGGCTTCGCGGCCGCGCCCGCGATCGGCGTGGGGGCCGCCCTTCTCGCCGGCGTGGTGGCGACGCCGGCGGCGCCGGTCTCCGTCGGCGCCTGGCTCGCGGTGGCGGCGCTCGCCGCCTTCCCGGCGCTCGCCGGCATGGCCGCCTGGCGCTACGCGGCGCCCTTCGTGGGGGCGCTCGCAGGCGCGAGCGAGGCGACGTGGGCCGATCGCCGGCTCGCGGCCTTCCCGCGACGCTACTGGCTGCTGCAGCTCGCCTACGCCATGGCCGTCGTGCTGGCGGCGGCGCGGCTCGCCTGGGGCGATGCCGCCGCGCCTGCCGGGCGCCTGCTGCACCTCGCCATCCTCCAGCTCAGCGGCGCCATCGTCGCCGGGCTGCCGGCCTTCGTCGTCGCACAGGACACCCTCGGGCGCATCGCGGCGGCCGTGGGCCTCGTGCGGCCGTCGGCGAGCCTGCGCTCGCGTCTGGTGGTGGTGGGCGCGCTGCTGCCGCAGCTCGGCTACACGCTGCTCGCCGAGCTCCACTTCCTGCGCAGCGGCTCCCTGCCCGCGCCGCTGCTCGCTGGCTGGGGGGCGCTCGCCGCCCTCACCCTGCTGACCGCCTGGCTCGCCATCCGCGGGCTCGCGCGCGCGCTGCTGCCCGTGCAGCGCGTGCTGGGCGGCACCGGGGCGGCCGCCCACGGCGAGCTCGCGGCGCTGCGGCCGGTGTCGGCCGACGAGGTCGGCTACCTCACGCAGACGTTGGGCCGCGTCTTCGGGCGCCTGCGCGACCACGAGGCCTACATGCGCGCGGTGGTCGACACCGCGGCCGAGGGCGTGATCGTGGTCGACGAGGAGGGCGCCATCGAGACCTTCAACCGCGCGGCCGAAAGGCTGTTCGGCTTCCGCGCGGCGGAGGTGCGCGGGCGCGCCCTCGCCTGGCTGCTGCCGGAGCTGGTGCGCGAGGGCGAGGCGCCGGCGCTCGGCGAGCGCGAGACGGAGGCCGTGCACCGCAGCGGCCGGCGCATCCCGGTGGCGGTGCGCGTGAGCGACATGGAGGTCGGCGGGCGCCGGCGCTTCACCTGCCTGGTGGCCGACGTCTCCGAGCGGCGCGCGGCCGAGGACGAGCTGCGCCGCGCCGAGGCGCGCTACCGCGACCTCGTCGAGACCGCCCACGACCTCGTCTGGAGCATCGACGCCGAAGGGCGCTGGCTCTACCTCAACCGCGCCTGCAAGAGCATCTACGGCTACGAGCCGGAGGAGATGGTCGGCCGCCCCGTGGCCGACTTCGAGGATCCGGAGCACGCCGGGCGCGACGCCCAGGCCTTCGCGAGCCTCCTGGCCGGCCAGGAGCTGGTGCAGTACGAGGCCGTGCACCTGGACCGCGAGGGCCGGCGCCATCACCTGAGCTTCAACGGCCGCGCCCACCGTGACGCCGACGGGCGCGTGGTCTACGCCACCGGCACGGCACGCGACGTGACCGAGCGCAAGGCCTTCGAGGCGCGGCTCGCCTACTATGCCGAGCACGACTCCCTCACGGGCCTGTTCAACCGCCACTACTTCCAGCAGGAGCTCGAGCGCGTGGTGGCGCGCGTGGCGCGCTCGCGCGAGACCTGCGCCCTGCTCTACATCGACCTCGACCAGTTCAAGTACGTCAACGACACCCTGGGGCACGGCGCCGGCGACCGCCTGCTGGTGGAGGTGGCGCAGATGCTCGGCGCGCACGTGCGCGAGGGCGACCTGCTGGCGCGCTTCGGCGGCGACGAGTTCACGGTGCTGCTCTACGACATCGACCCGCGCCACGCGGTGCCCGCCGCCGAGCACCTGCGCGCGCTGTTCGAGGGCTACCGCTTCGTCGAGGGCGGCAACGCCTTCAACGTCTCCTGCAGCATCGGCGTGGCCATCGTCGACGCCGGCACGGCCTCGGCCGACGAGGCGCTCTCGCACGCCGACCTCGCCTGCAACGTGGCGAAGGCGGGCGGGCGCAACCGCGTGCACCTCTACGACCCGGCCGACCCGGAGAAGGCGGGCATGGCGGCCGACATGGGCTGGGCGGCGCGCGTGCGCGAGATGCTCGAGCACGACCGCTTCCGCCTGGTCTTCCAGCCCATCGTCTCGGTGCGCTCGGGCGAGGTGCACGACTACGAGGTGCTGATGCGCATGGTGTGCGACGACGGGCAGGTGATCCTGCCCGGCGGCTTCATGCCGGCCGCGGAGCGCTTCGGGCTCATTCACGCCGTGGACCGCTGGATGGTGCGCCACGCCATCGGGCGGCTGGCCGAGCTGCGCGCGGCGGGCGCCGACGTGCGCTTCTCGATCAACCTCTCGGGCAAGGCCTTCGACGACGAGGAGCTGCTGCCGCTGATCCGCCGCGAGCTCGCCCGCACGGGGCTCGACCCGCAGCTCCTCACCTTCGAGATCACCGAGACCGCCGCCATCGCCAACCTCTCGGCGGCGCTGCGCTTCATCCGCGCGCTGAAGGAGATCGGCTGCCAGTTCGCCCTCGACGACTTCGGCTCCGGCTTCTGCTCCTTCACCTACCTCAAGCACCTGCCCGTGGACAAGCTCAAGATCGACGGCTCCTTCGTGCAGGGCTTGGCGCGCGCCACGGTCGACCAGGAGATGGTGCGCTCGATCAACCAGATCGCCCACGCGCTCGGCAAGCAGACCATCGCCGAGTACGTGGAGGACGCGCGCACGCTGGAGCTGCTGCGCGAGTTCGGCGTCGACTACGCGCAGGGCAACTTCCTCGGGCGCCCGGAGGAACGCATCCCGCCGCAGGCGCGCGCGGCGCGGGCCTGAGGGTCGGTGTACGGCAGACGGTGAACCGTGGACGGAAATTGAGAAACGCCGCGGGCGGCCCGCGCCGCAACGTGCTCCCCGTCCACGTGCGCAGGCGACAGAGCCCTAGACCGCACGCTCACAAGGGCTGGAGGTTGGCGTAGGCCAGCACCAGCCACTTGGTGCCGGCCTCGGCGAAGCTCACCTGCACGCGCGCCTGGGGGCCGCTGCCCTCGCAGGCGAGCACCACGCCCTCGCCGAAGTGGCCGTGGCGCACGCGCTGGCCGAGGGCGAGCGGCGGCGCCTCGAGGGCGTCCGGGCGGTGGAGCGGGCGGCTCACCTGCACGCGCGGGCGCACCTCCTCGAGGAGCTCGGCCGGCAGCTCGCCGAGGAAACGCGAGGGCTCGGTGTAGCTCTCGCTGCCGTGCAGGCGCCGGCGCTCGGCGTAGGTGAGATAGAGCAGCTCGCGCGCGCGCGTGATGCCGACGTAGGCGAGGCGCCGCTCCTCCTCGAGGCGGCCGGGCTCCTCGAGCGACATCTGGTGGGGGAAGAGCCCTTCCTCGAGGCCGCACAGGAAGACCACCGGGAACTCCAGGCCCTTCGCCGCGTGCAGGGTCATGAGCTGCACGCAGTCCTCGCCGGGCCCGGCCTGCGCCTCGCCCGCCTCGAGGGCGGCGTGTGCGAGGAAGGCGGCCAGCAGGTCGCCGTCGGCCTCCTCGCCCGCCGTGCCGAGGGCGAAGGCGCGGCCCGCGCTCACCAGCTCGTCGAGGTTCTCGATCCGGGCGCGGGCGCGCTCGCCGCCCTCGCGGCCGTGGTGCTCGCGCAGGCCGCTGCGCTCGATGGCGCGCTCGATCTGCTCGTGCAGCGGCAGGCCCGCGACCTCGGCCGCGAGCGCCTCGATGAGCTCGCGGAAGCCGCGCACGGCGCCGGCCGCGCGCGCCGCGAGCGCGCCCTCGGCGAGCAGCCGCGCGCTCGCCTCCCACAGGCTCAGGCCGTGGGTGCGGGCGGCGGCGCGGATGGCGGCGAGCGTGCGCTCGCCGATGCCGCGCGCGGGCACGTTCACCACGCGCTCGAAGGCGGCGTCGTCGGCGCGGCTCGCCACCAGCCGCAGGTAGGCCAGCGCGTCCTTGATCTCGGCGCGCTCGAAGAAGCGCAGGCCGCCGTGCACGCGGTAGGGGATGCCGGCCGCCACCAGCGCCTCCTCGATCACGCGCGACTGGGCGTTGGAGCGGTAGAGGACGGCGATCTCCGATCGCGCGCGGCCCTCGTCCTCGACCAGGGCCTGGATGCGCTCGGCCACGAAGCGCGCCTCGTCGAGGTCGTTGTAGGCGGCGTAGAGCCGGATGGGCTCGCCGCGCGGTCCCTCGGTCCAGAGGTTCTTGCCCATGCGCCCGGCGTTGCGGGCGATGAGGGCGTTGGCCGCCTCGAGGATGGTGGCCGTCGAGCGGTAGTTGCGCTCGAGACGGAAGACCTGGACCTCGGGCCAGTCCTCGGTGAAGCGGCGGATGTGCTCGACGCGCGCGCCGCGCCAGCCGTAGATGGACTGGTCGTCGTCGCCCACCACGTAGGGCGCCACGCGCCCGCCGCCGGCAAGCAGCCGCAGCCAGCGGTACTGGATGGCGTTGGTGTCCTGGAACTCGTCGACCAGCACGTGGGCGAAGCGGCCGCGGTAGTGGGCGAGCAGATCCGGGTGGCCGTCGAGCAGCTCGCAGGCGCGCAGCATGAGCTCGGCGAAGTCGACCAGCCCCCCGCGCCGGCAGGCGGCCTCGTAGGCGGCGTAGATGCGCGCCATCTGCTGCGCGTAGGGGTCGTGCGCGCCGCCGAGGTCGGCCGGGCGCAGGCCCTCGTCCTTGCGGGCGTTGATGAAGCCCTGCACCTGCTTCGGCGGCCAGCGCCCCTCGTCGAGCTCGAGCTCGCGCAGCACGCGCCGCACGAGCCGGAGCTGGTCGTCGGCATCGAGGATCTGGAAGCCCTCGGGCAGGCCCGCCTCGCGCCAGTGCAGGCGCAGGAGGCGGTGGCACAGCCCGTGGAAGGTGCCGATCCACATGCCGCCGGCGGGCGCGCCGACGAGGCGCTCGATGCGGCCGCGCATCTCGGCCGCGGCCTTGTTGGTGAAGGTGACGGCGAGCACCCCCCAGGGCGAGACGCCCTCGGTGGCCATGACCCAGGCGATGCGGTGCGTGAGCACGCGCGTCTTGCCCGAGCCCGCGCCGGCGAGCACCAGCACCGGCCCCGGGGGCGCGGTCACCGCGGCACGCTGCTCGTCGTTGAGGGGCGCGAGGATGGGCGTGACGTCCACGGCGGCCATTCTACCGCGCGTACCCGGGCCGGCGGCGCCACGCTAGCATGGGCGCATGGGCCCCCGCCCCGTCAGCTACCAGCTCCTGATCGAGCTCGCGCGGCCGGCGCGGGTGCGGGTGGGCGCGCTCGGCACCTTCGCGCTGCCGGCGGGCCGCTATCTGTACACGGGCTCCGCGCGGCGCGCGCTCGAGGCGCGCATCGCCCGGCACCTCGCGCCGCCCGGCGCGAAGCGGCTGCGCTGGCACGTGGACTGGCTGCTCGCGCACCCGGCCGCGCGCGTGGTGGCGGTGCGCCGCTCGCCGCTGGCCGAGTGCGCCCTGGTGCGCTGCGGCGGGGGTGAAGTCGTGGTGCCGGGCTTCGGCGCGAGCGACTGCCGCGCCGGCTGCGGCAGCCACCTGCGCTACCTCGGCCCCTGAGGCCGGCGCCCTCTCAGCGGGCGGCGCGCATCAGGCGGCCCTGCACCAGCGCCACGCGCAGGCGCTCGCGGTCGAGCACCGTGGGGATGGCGGGCCATGCCTCGAGCAGCGCCACGGGGCGGGTGGCGGCGGCGCGCTCGAGACGCGCGCGCGTGGCCGGCCGCAGGGCGTCGTGCGCGAGCAG
>WGBS01000286.1 GCA_015494165.1 Gammaproteobacteria bacterium
GTTGTGCCCGCTCATGGGGCGCTTGCCGGTCACCTGACAGACTCTGGCCATGGCTGTCGCTCCGCGTCCGCTCGGGCCTGACGGAACGGCGCATTATAGGGAGGGCGCGGGGGTGCGGCAAGGCTCACAGGAGCCCGCGCTCGGCGAGCGAGACGACGGTGCCGTCGCCCACCACGAGGTGGTCGAGGAGCCGCACGTCGACGAGCGCCAGCGCCTCGCGCAGCCGGCGCGTGATGGCGGCGTCGGCGGCGCTTGGCTCGGCCACGCCCGAGGGGTGGTTGTGGGCGACGATGAGGGCGGCGGCGTTGAGGTCGAGGGCGGCGCGCACCACCTCGCGCGGGTAGACCGCCGCCCCGTCGATGGTGCCGCGGAAGAGCTCGCGGAAGGCGAGCACGCGGTGGCGGCCGTCGAGGAAGAGGGCGGCGAAGACCTCGTGGGGGCGGTCGCGCAGGCGCGCCAGCAGGAACTCGCGCGCGGCGTGCGGGCTGGTGATCGCCTTGCCGCGGGCCAGGCCCTCGTAGAGGTGGCGGCGCGCCATCTCCACGGCGGCCTGGAGCTGGGCATACTTGGCCGGCCCCAGGCCGGGGGCGGCGCACAGCGCCTCGCGCCCGGCGCCGAGCAGGGGGCGCAGGCCGCCGAAGCGCGCGAGCAGCTCGCGGGCGAGGTCCACGGCCGTGCGGCCCGGCACGCCGGTGCGCAGGAAGATGGCGAGGAGCTCCGCGTCGGAGAGCGCGCCCGGACCGCGGGCGAGGAGCTTCTCGCGCGGGCGCTCCCCCTCGGGCCAGTCCGTGATGGGCATCCTGCCTCCCTGTCCGGCGCGGCCGTCCCGCCGCCCCGCGAATGCTAGCGCCGCGGCCGGCGTGCGGGAAGCCCGCCGCGGCCGGGATGACGGCGCCGGTGCCCGCGGGCTATGCTGGCCGGGATGACGGAGGCAGGCGGGAACAGGACGGCGGTCGCGGGGCTCGCGGGCCGCCGCGTCGTCCTCGGGGTGACGGGCGGCATCGCCGCCTACAAGGCGGCCGACCTGGTGCGGCGGCTGCGCGAGGCGGGCGCGGCCGTGCGCGTGGTCATGACCGAGGGCGCCGAGCGCTTCGTCACGCCGCTCACCTTCCAGGCGCTGTCGGGCGAGCCCGTGCGCCGCGAGCTCTTCGACGCCGCGGCCGAGGCCGCCATGGGCCACATCGAGCTCGCGCGCTGGGCCGAGGCGGTCCTCGTGGCGCCCGCCACGGCCGACTTCATGGCGCGGCTCGCCGCGGGGCTCGCCGACGACCTGCTGGCGACGCTGTGCCTCGCCACCGAGGCCCCGCTGCTGCTCGCCCCGGCCATGAACCGGGCCATGTGGGCGCACCCGGCCACGCAGGCCAACCGGCGCACGCTCGCCGCGCGCGGGGTGCGCTTCGCGGGTCCCGCCGAGGGCGCGCAGGCCTGCGGCGAGACGGGCCCCGGGCGCATGGCCGACCCGGAGGTGATCGTCGCCGCGCTCGCGCGGCTCCTCGCCCCCGGTCCGCTCGCGGGTCTTACGGTCGTCGTCACCGCGGGACCGACCCGCGAGCCGCTCGATCCCGTGCGCTACGTGGGCAACCGCAGCTCCGGGCGCATGGGCTACGCGCTGGCGGAGGCTGCGGCCGAGGCGGGTGCGCGCGTGACGCTGGTGAGCGGCCCCGTCGCGCTCGATCCCCCGCCGGGGGTGCGCACCGTGCGGGTCGAGACCGCCCTCGAGATGCGCGAGGCGACGCTCGAGGCCGCGCGCGGCGCGGACCTCCTCTTCGCCGCGGCCGCGGTGGCCGACTACCGCCCTGCGCGCCCGCGCGGGGAGAAGCTTCGCAAGTCGGCCGAGCGCCTGCGCCTCGAGCTCGTGCGCAACCCCGACATCGTGCGCGAGGTGGCGGCGCTGCCGGCGGGCGAGCGGCCCTTCGTCGTCGGCTTCGCGGCCGAGACCGTGGCCGGGGGCGAGGCGCTGCGGGCGGCCGCCGAGGCCAAGCGCCGCGCCAAGGGCATGGACATGATCGCGGCCAACCGCGTCGGCCCGGGCCTCGGCTTCGAGGCCGAGGACAACGCCCTCGAGGTGCTCTGGGCCGGCGGCGGCGCCTCGCTCGCCCGCGCCCCCAAGCGGGTGCTGGCGCGGCGGCTGGTCGCGCTCGTAGCGGAGCGTCTGCATGCGGCGCGTGCGCCTCAAGGTGCTTGACCCGCGCCTCGGCGGCGAGTGGCCGCTGCCGGACTACGCCACCGAGGGCGCGGCGGGCATGGACCTGCGCGCCTGCATCGACGCCCCGCTCACGGTGCGGCCGGGCGAGACGGTGCTGATCCCCACGGGCTTCGCCATGCACATCGGCGACGAGTCGCTCGCGGCCGTGATCCTGCCGCGCTCCGGCCTCGGCCACCGCCACGGCATCGTGCTCGGCAACCTGGTCGGCCTGATCGATTCCGACTACCAGGGGCAGGTCTACGTCTCCTGCTGGAACCGCAGCGGGGAGTCCTTTACCATCGAGCCGGGGGAGCGCATCGCGCAGATGGTCTTCGTGCCGGTCGTGCGCGCGGCCTTCGAGGTGGTCGAACGCTTCGAGGAGACCGCCCGCGGCGCCGGCGGCTTCGGGCACTCGGGGCGGCGCTAGCGTCGGCACCGCCGGGGCAGGGAATGGAAGCTCTGAAAAAATTTGATTTTTTCAGAGCTTCCCCGCGGCCAGGGACGGCCGCGGGAGAGTCCATGCACACGGAGGTGCATGGCGATGCAGGGAAAAATCGAAATGTTCGCGAAGCGCTTTAGCGCTGACCAATCCGCGAGCGGATTGGTCAGAGTTCCTGAATGAAGCTCAAGCTCAAGCGCGGCGGTGCCGCGCCCGGGAAGGGCGGCGGGAAGGGCGACAAGCCGCAGACCTCCGCTTCCAAGGCTGCGGCGGGGGCGGGCCCGGCCGCTCCGGCCACGAGCCTGCGGGCCATCGCCCTCGGCGTGGCCGTGGTGGCGCTCACCGCGATCGCCGCCGCGGCCGCGGCCGGCTACTTCCAGGTGCGCCACACCCTCCAGGCGCGCGAGCACGAGGCCGCCCAGGCCACGGCACGCCTGTTCGCGGGCCGTGTCGCCGACCTCGTCACGGGCGTGGCCCGCACCATGGCGCTCGTGGCCAAGGACCCCGCGCTCGCGCGGCTCATGGAGGAGGGCGACGAGAAGGCCCGGCGCGCGCGGGCCGCCGAGCTCGGCTTCCTGTTTCCGGGCAACGTGCGCGTGCTGCTGCTGCCCCCGGGGCTGACCGAGACCGACGAGACGGTCAGCCCGCCGCTCGGCTTCGCCTGCGTCGACCTCGTGCGCCAAGCCGAGACCAGCGACCGCCCGCCGCCGGCCGCTGGGGCTCAGGATCGGGTGCACGAGGTCGACGTGCTGGTTGGGGGTGCCGAAGACGTGGACCTCGGCCGGCGCATCGTCGGCCACCTCCTGGTGAGCCTGCCGGTGGGCGCGGTGCAGGCGCGCGTGCGCGAGCTGCCGGTGCAGGGCGGGCGCGTGGAGCTGCGCCAGCTCGCCGGGGGGCGCGCGCTCACCATCGCGAGCGCCGGCGCGCAGGCGCCGGGCACCGAGGCCGTGGTGGTGCCGGTGCCCGGAACCCGCTGGCGCCTGCGCTACGCGCCACCGCCCGTGCTGGCCGGCCCCGGCGCGTGGGCGGTCTACTGGGGGGCGATGGGCGCGGCGGCGGTGCTCGCCATTCTCGCCGCGGCCTTCGGGCTGCGGCGCGCGCGCGCGGCGCTCGAGGCCGACGCCGCCGCCCTCGTGGGGCTCGCGCGCGAGCTCGCGCGCGGGCGCGCGCCGCAGGAGCCGGTGCGCGCGCGGCTCGCCGAGTGCGCGGGCACGCTCGAGGTGGTGGCCGACACCGCGCGCGAGGCGGCCTCGGCGCGGGCCGCCGAGGCGGGGGCGCCGGCAGCCGCGGCGGCGCCTGCGCCCGAGACGGCGGGGGCCGCGGTCGAGGCCCCCCTCGACTTCGACCTCCTCGCCGGGGAGGGTGGCGAGGCCGCCGGGCCCGCCGAGGCCTTCCCCGAGCTCGACGAGGAGGAGCGGGCGGCGGAGGGGGCGGAGGCCGAAGCCGAGCCGGAGCCGGAGGCGCCCGCCGCCGAGCCGCCGAGCTTCCCGGTGCCGGCCCATGTCTTCCGCGCCTACGACATCCGCGGCGTGGTCGGGCGCGAGCTCACGCCGGAGCTGGTGCACGCCATCGGCCGCGCCATCGGCAGCCAGGCCTACGAGCTCGGCGAGCAGACGGTGGTCGTCGGGCGCGACGGGCGGCTGTCGAGCCCGGAGCTCGCACGCCAGCTCATCGAGGGCCTGCGCGAGAGCGGCCGCGACGTGATCGACATCGGCGCGGTGCCGACCCCCGTGCTCTACTTCGCCACGCATTATCTCGACGCCTCGAGCGGCGTCATGGTGACGGGCTCGCACAATCCCCCGGACTACAACGGCTTCAAGATCGTCCTCCAGGGACGCACGCTCGCCGAGGACGACATCCAGGCCCTGCGCCGGCGCATTGTCGAGGGCCGCTACACGAGCGGCAGCGGCGGCCTCGAGCAGGCGGACGTGGTCGCCGACTACATCGAGCGCATCACGAGCGACGTGCGCGTCTCGCGCCGGCTCACGGTGGTGGTCGACTGCGGCAACGGCATCGCCGGCGCCGTCGCCCCGCAGCTCTACCGGGCCCTTGGCTGCGACGTGGTCGAGCTCTATTGCGAGGTCGACGGCCAGTTCCCCAACCACCACCCCGACCCGAGCGTGCCCGAGAACCTGCTGGCGCTGACGCGCGCGGTGCAGGAGCACGCCGCCGACCTCGGGCTCGCCTTCGACGGCGACGGCGACCGCCTCGGCGTGGTGGCCTCGGGCGGCACCATCGTCTGGCCCGACAAGGTGCTGATGCTGCTCGCCATGGACGTGCTCTCGCGCAATCCGGGCGCGACCGTGATCTACGACGTCAAGAGCAGCCGCCACCTCGAGCGCGTCATCACCGACCACGGCGGCCAGCCCGTCATGTGGAAGACCGGGCACTCGCTCATCAAGGCCAAGATGCAGGAGACCGGGGCGCTGCTCGCCGGCGAGCTCTCGGGCCACATCTTCTTCCGCGAGCGCTGGTTCGGCTTCGACGACGCCCTCTATGCGGGTGCGCGCCTGCTCGAGGTGCTCTCCCTCGACCACCGCACCACGGCGCGCATCTTCGGATCGCTCCCGGAGTCGGTGGCCACCCCGGAGCTGCGCGTGGAGGTGCCGGAGGGTGAGCAGGTGCGCATCATGGAGCGCCTCGCCGCGGGCGCCAAGTTCCCGGGCGCGCGCCTGACCACCGTCGACGGCGTGCGCGCCGACTTCGAGGACGGCTGGGGGCTGGTGCGCGCCTCCAACACCACGCCCTGCCTGATCCTGCGCTTCGAGGCCGACGACCCCGAGGCCCTGCGCCGCATCCAGGAGCTCTTCCGCCAGGAGCTGCTGCGCATCGAGCCGGGCCTCGAGCTGCCCTTCTGACGCTGCGCCGGCAGCGCCGGCGCGCGGCTTGCCACCCCGCGCGCGCTGCCCGATACTGCCGCGCCATGACGGTGAGCTCCGAACGCGCCCTCGAGATCGCACGCGTCCTCAACGAGGCCTTGCCCTACATCCGCCGCTTCAGCGGCCGCACGGTCGTGATCAAGTACGGCGGCAACGCCATGACCGAGGAGGCGCTCAAGCGCGGCTTCGCGCGCGACGTGGTGCTGATGCGCCTGGTCGGCATCCAGCCCGTGGTCGTGCACGGCGGCGGGCCGCAGATCGGCCGCCTCCTCGAGCGCATCGGCAAGGAGAGCGCCTTCGTCGAGGGCATGCGCGTGACCGACCGCGAGACCATGGACGTGGTGGAGATGGTCCTCGGCGGCCAGGTGAACAAGGAGATCGTCCAGCTCATCAACGCCCAGGGCGGCCGCGCCGTGGGCCTGACGGGCAAGGACGGGGGGCTGATCCGCGCGCGCAAGCTCAGGCTCGAGCGCCGCGGCCCCGAGACCGAGGCCCCGGAGATCATCGACCTCGGCCACGTGGGCGAGGTGGAGAGCGTGGACGCCTCCGTGGTCCACATGCTGGTGCGCGGCGGCTTCATCCCCGTCATCGCCCCGGTGGGCGTCGGCGCCGACGGCGAGACCTACAACATCAACGCCGACCTGGTGGCGGGCAAGGTCGCCGAGGTGCTGCAGGCCGAGAAGCTCATCCTGCTCACCAACACGCCGGGCATCCTCGACCGCGAGGGCAGGCTCATCTCGGGCGTGGACGCGGCGGCCGTCGAGCGCCTCGTGGCCGAGGGCGTGATCTCGGGCGGCATGCTGCCCAAGGTGCGCTGCGCGCTGGAGGCCGTGCAGGCGGGGGTCAACGCCGCGCACATCATCGACGGGCGCGTCGAGCACGCGGTGCTGCTCGAGCTCTTCACGGACGAGGGCGTCGGCACCCTCATCCGCGCCTGAGGGGCGCGGCGCTCAATCGGCGCGGCGCGCCGCCGCCTCCTCGCGCGCGGCGATCTCGGCCTTGAGCTCGCGGAAGCGCTGGATGTCGCGCTCGAACTGGGCGCGGATCTCGTCCTGCTCGCGGCGCTTGGCGGCGATGAAGGCGCGGTTGGCGCGGATGTGGGCACGCGTCTCGCGGATGCGCCGGCGCAGCTCCTCCGTCACGGGCCGGCCGGCGCGCTCCATCTCGGCGGCGCGCCGCCGCAGGCGCTCGAGCTCGCCCTCGAGCTTGCGGATGCGCTGGCGCGTGATGCGGATGAGACCGTCGAGGGTGGCGATCTTCTCGTCGCGCGCGGCCACCATGTCGGCCTCGCTGCCGTAGGTGGCGAGCAGCATGCGGTCGTGGCGCCGGCGCGCCTCCTCGGCACGGCGGCGTGCCTCGGCCGCCGCGCGGCGGCGCCGCTCGGCCTCGATCTCCTCCGGGGTCTTCTCGCCCTCGAGGCGCTTGACCGCGATGCCCTGCTCGTTGAGGATGGCGCGGTCGTGGCGCGCCGCCTCCGGCGGGGGCGTGTCGGTGTAGTGCACCTCCCCCTTCTCGTCCACCCACTTGTACAGGCGCGCGGCGGCCGCGGGGGTCGCGGCGAGCGCGGCCGTGAGGGCGGCGACGATGAGGCGCAGGCGTGAGCGCATGGTGCGGGACCCCGTCCCGGACCCGCGGGGGCGGGCCTCGCCCCGCAGTATATCAGCGCCCCGCGCGGCGGGCGCCGCCCCCGGCCACCCCCGCGACGGGCGCGCGCGGGCGGGCGACGGGCCGCGGCGGTGAGCCCGCTCGCCGAGCAGCTCCTGCTGCTGGCCGTCGCGCTCGCGGCGAACCTGTTCTCGGCCTTCGCGGGCGGCGGCGCGGGCCTCCTCCAGCTCCCGGCGCTGATCTTTCTGGGGCTTCCCTTCGGGACGGCGCTCGCCACCCACAAGGTGGCCTCGGTGGCGCTCGGGCTCGGGGCGACGGGCCGCCACCTGCGCGAGGGCGGCCTCGACCGGCGCTTCGCCGCCTTCGTGCTCGCCTGCGGCGTGCCCGGCGTGGCGCTGGGCGCGGCCTTCATCCTGCGGGTGCCGGACCGCGCCGCCGAGGTCGCGCTCGGGCTGCTCACCCTCGGCCTCGGCCTCTACTCGCTCGCGAGGCCGGAGCTCGGCCAGGTCCACGCCCCGCGTCACCGCGACCTGCGCGGCCGCCTCGTGGGCGGGGCGGCGCTGTTCCTGATCGGCGCCCTCAACGGCTCCCTCACCTCGGGCACGGGGCTCTTCGTGACCCTGTGGCTCGTGCGCTGGTTTGGGCTCGACTACCGGCGGGCCGTGGCCTACACGCTGGTGCTCGTCGGCGTCTTCTGGAACGGCACCGGGGCGCTGACGCTGGGGATCCTCGGCGAGGTGCGCTGGAGCTGGCTGCCGGCGCTGCTCGCGGGCTCGCTCGCGGGCGGCTACCTCGGCGCGCACCTCGCCATCGCCAAGGGCAACCGCTGGATCAAGCGCGCCTTCGAGGCGGTGACGATCGCCGTCGGCCTCAAGCTCGTCGTCGGCTGAGCTGAGCGCGCGCGCAAAAAAAAGGACGGGCGAGGCACCGCGGCCCCGCCCGTCCCGGTCAGTGCCCGATCGGCGTGGCCGTCAGGCCGCGCTCTTCGCGTAGCGCTCCTTGGCCTCGCGGGCGGCCTTGGCCTCCTCGGGCGAGTAGGCGCGGCCGGCCCACAGCATCTTGTAGGCGATCTCCTCGTTGCCGTTCTCGCACAGCTCCAGCACCCGCTTGAACAGGGGCTGGAAGGTCTCGCTGCGGTGCGAGGCCTCGTGGTCCTCGAACGAGCGCCAGAAGGTGACGATCAGGGCCTCGCGGTCCTTGAGCGGGCTCTCGACCGCCTGGCCGATCGTCGAGCCCTCGTTCGAGACCTGGCCGCTGTTGAGCAGCACGAAGCCCCCGATGAAGCCCGTGTCCGAGTGGTAGGTCTTGACGTTCTCGCACAGCTCGGCCACGCGCTCCTCGAGGTCGTCGATGGTGTACTCGGGACGCAGGATGACGCGGTTGACGGTCACCACGCCGTCGTTCGGGAAGTTGGGGATGAAACCGTTGTTCATGGCGCACTCCTCCTCGTTGTCCGGGACGTGCTTCGTTTATGAGCGTATAAGAATATGCTGTAGTTGAGTGAAATAGTCAACTATTCGGGGAGTGTGGGATTACATCGCGCGATCCGCTGGGCGGATCGCGCGAAGCCGAAGTGGCTTCGCCACTGTTCTGATTTTTACTGGGATGTCATGCACTTCCCTGTGCATGAACCTTTTCCCGCGGCCGTCCATGGCCGCGGAGGAGGCCCTGGAAGCGGGGCTTCCAGGGCCTCCTGTGGTACGCGATCCGCTGGGCGGGCCACGCGAAACAGGGGCGGAGAGGGGCGGGCGCGGCCCGCCCCCCTTGGGCTCAGCGCAGGAGGATGAAGAGCGCCCCGTCCCCGCGGCGCACGTTGAGCAGCAGCGTGCGGCTGCCGCGCACCGCCCGGCGCAGGCTGTCGAGGTTGGGCACGGGCTTGCGGTTGGCCTCGACGATGACGTCGCCGGGGCGCAGGCCCGCGAACCAGGCGGGGCTGCCGGGCGCGACCTCGATCACCAGCACGCCCTCGACCCTGCCGTGCAGGGGCGAGCCCTCGGGGATCTCGCCGAGCACGGCGCCGGCGAGCCTCGGGTGCACGCGCTCGCCCTCGACGCGCACCTGGCGCGGGGGCTCGATCACGGCGGTGACGGTGCGCCGGTGGCCGTTGCGCAGCACGGTCAGGCGCACCTTCGTGCCCGCGCGCAGCAGGCCGATGATGTTGCGCAGGTCGGCGGCGCGGCGCACGGGCCGGCCCTCGGCCTCGATCACGACGTCGCCCGGACGCAGGCCCGCCTTGGCCGCCGGCGAGCCCGGCAGCACCTGCGTGATCACCGCACCGTGGCGCCGGCCGATGCCGAAGGCGCGGGCGAGCTCGGGCGTGAGGTCCTGCACGTGCACGCCGAGGCGCCCGCGGCGCACCTCCCCGTACTCGATGAGCTGCGCCATCACCGCCCGCGCCATGTTGATGGGGATGGCGAAGCCGATGCCGATGTTGCCGGGCTGGCCGCCGGGGCTGAGGATCGCGGTGTTGATGCCGACCAACTCGCCGCGCAGGTTGACCAGCGCCCCGCCCGAGTTGCCGGGGTTGATGGAGGCGTCGGTCTGGATGAAGTCCTCGTAGCCCTCGATCCCGAGGCCCGAGCGCCCCAGCGCGCTGACGATGCCCGAGGTGACGGTCTGGCCGAGACCGAAGGGGTTGCCGATGGCCACCACGAAGTCGCCCACGCGCAGGCGGTCGGAGTCGCCGAAGGGGATGGCGGTGAGGTCGTCGGCCTTCACCTGGAGGACCGCCAGGTCGGTCTCGGGATCGGTGCCCACGAGGCGCGCCTCAAGCCTGCGCCCGTCGCGCAGCGTCACGGTGATCTGCTCGGCGTTGGCGATGACGTGGTTGTTGGTGAGGATGTAGCCTTTCGCGGCGTCGACCACCACGCCGGAGCCCAGGTTCTGGATCTCGCGCTCGGCGGGCGCCTCCGGCAGCCCGAAGAAGCGCCGGAAGAGCGGGTCCTCGAGCAGGGGGTTGCGCACCGGCACGCGCCCGCGGGTGAAGATGTTGACCACGCCGGGTGTGACGCGCTCGAGCATGGGCGCGAGCGTGGGCAGCTCGCCCCCGCCCGGCACGACCGGCGGGATGGCGCCACGCGCGGGCAAGGCCGCGAGCGCGAGCAGGGCCCAGCAGGCGAGCGCCGCGGCGCGCCGACGAAGGGTGGGGGCCGGCGCGCTCATGACGGCTGCACCGCGATGCGCCGCGCCCGCGACTCGGCGGTCTTCGGCAGCTCCACCGTCAGCACGCCGCGCCGGTAGCGCGCCCGCGCGCGGGCCATATCCACCGGCGCCGGCAGTTCCAGGGCGCGCTCGAAGCGGCCGTAGGCGCATTCCATGACGTGGTAGCGGCCCTCGCGGCTGACGTGGCGGAAGCGCTTCTCGCCGCGCACCACGAGATAGCCGTCGACCACGCTCACGTCGAAGTCCTCGGGCTCCATGCCCGGCGCCTCGAGGCGCACGACCACCCGGTCCGGTTCCTCGCTCACCTCCGCCGCGAGTAGCCCCCAGCGCGCCGCACGGCGCACCGCCTGCTCCTCGGCCGTCTCGAGCTCGCCGCCCTCGCGCGGGCGGAAGCGCGTGAGCGCACCCGCCGCGCGCTCGCGCAGGTGCTGCCAGCCCTCGGCGAGCGAGTCCCACGCGCGCCCGAGCCCCGCGCGCATCTGATCCAGCGTGCCCATGTCAGCCTCTCCTTCCTCGTCGCGGCGGGCTGGGCGGCACGCAGGGCTCGAGGGCCTGCTCGAGCGCGCGCACCCGCGCACGCAGGGCGCGGATCTCGTCGAGCAGCTCCAGCACCAGGGCCGCCCCCGCCAGGTTGAGCTCGAGGTCCGCCTGCAGGCGCGCCGCGCGCCGCGCGCGCGCCACGCTGCTCGCCGGGAAGCGCCAGCGCAGCGGCCCGCGGCCGCGCGGCTCCAGCAGGCCGACCTCTACCATCTCCATCACGGCCTCGACCTCCAGCCCGCAGGCGCGCGCGAGCTCGCCCAGCGTGAGCTGGACCGACTCGTCGAGCACCAGCGCCTCGGGGACCGGCAGGCCACGCTCTCTGCGCGCCATCGTCCTACTCCTGCACTCCGAGGTGGCGCCGCGGGTTCATCGGCATCTCCTCGCGCATGCGCTCGTAGAGCGCGCGCCGCGCGGGCGTGTCCGCGGGCGGCGTCACGATCTGCACGGTCACGTACTGGTCGCCCGGGGGCGAGCCCGGCAGCCCGCGCCCCTTGAGCCGCAGCCTGCGGCCGGACTGGGTGCCCGGCGGGATCTTGAGCGCGACGGGCCCGCCCAGGGTGGGCACCAGGATCTTGGCCCCGAGCGCCGCCTCCCACGGCGTCACCGGCACCGTCAGGTGGATGTCGCGCCCCTCGGCGCGGAAATGCGGGTGGGGGACGAACTCGACCTCCAGGTAGAGATCGCCGGGCGGGCCACCGCCGATGCCCGGCGCGCCCTGGCCCGGCACGCGGATCTGCTGGCCCTCGGTCACGCCCCGCGGGATGCGCACCTGGATGCGGCGCGTGCGCGCGCGCACGCGCCCGGCCTCGTCCATCTCCGGCACCTGCAGCTCGAGGGTGCGCGTGCCGCCGTGGTAGGCCTCCTCGAGCGTGATGCGAAGGCGCGCGAACTCGTCCTGGCCGCGCATGCGAAAGCCCCCCCGCCGGCCCGCGCGCCCGAAGCCGCCGCCGAACAGGCTCTCGAAGAAGTCCGAGAAGCCGCCGAAGCCCTCGGCTCCGGCCGCGCCGCCTCCCTGCCGGAAGCCGCCGAAGATCTCCTCCCAGTCCGGCGGCGGATGGAACTCCTGGCCCGCCTGCCAGCCGGTGCCGAGCTGGTCGTAGGCCGCGCGCTTCTCGGGGTCCTTGAGGACCTCGTAGGCCTCGTTGATCTCCTTGAAGCGCTCCTCGGCGTCCGGCTCCTTGCTGACGTCCGGATGGTATTTGCGCGCGAGCCTGCGGTAGGCGCGCTTGATCTCCTCCTGGCTCGCGTTGCGCGGCACGCCGAGGATCTTGTAGTAGTCCTTGTACTCCATCGCCTTCCGTCCGCGGCCCCCTTCCCCCGGCCGGCGCGCCGGCACCGGCCGTGACACGGCGCGGGCCCGCACGCGGCGGGCCCGCCCGCATGCGGCCCCGCCGGGCCGCTCAGCCCTCGACCGTGATCTTGCGCGGCTGCACGCGCTCGTGCTTGGGGATCACGATCTCGAGCACGCCGTTGCGGCTGCGCGCGCTGATGTGCTCGGCGTCGGCCGTGTCGGGCAGCGTGAAGCGCCGCATGAAGGTGCCGCGCGCGCGCTCGATGCGCCGGTAGCCCTCGCGCTCCTCCTCGCTCACGGTCTCGCGCCGGCCCTTGATGGTGAGCACCCCGTTGTCCATCGTGATCTCGATGTCCTTGGGGTCGACGCCCGGGACGTCGGCGAGGATCACGAAACGGTCCGGCTCCTCGCGGATGTCCACCGCCGGCACCCAGTCGGCGACGGTGCCCTCCTGCTCGCGTCCGGGCGCCAGGCCGCGCGACTCGAACAGCCGGTTGATCTCGTCCTGGAGCTGGTTGATCAGGCTCCACGGCTCGTAGCGTGTGATCGCCATGTCGGGTTCCTCCTTGTCCGTTCGCGCGGGCCCTCCCGCGCGGCTAGGGGCTACATGGGAAGCGCGGCCGTGCTTTTCAAGCGGCTTTCGGGCGGCGTCGCAGGCATCCCCCGCCTGTCCACAGCCTGCGCACAGGATGTCTGGCCGTGCTTCCACAAGATGTTGTGCGCAGGCCGGGCGTGCGCCGGCACCTGCATCCGTATCTCATGAAATGCCTAAGTTATTGTAATAGCGAAACTTTTAAAGGCAATGGAGGGTTGACACGCGCGGCCCCGTGCGCAACACTAGCGGTCCACGCCGCCCCAACATCTTGTGGGGGTCCGGCGCACCACAACGACCACAAGCCGGCGCGCGACGCCGGTGGAGCGCCAAGCGGAGGGTCCCGCCACCATGAGCACCAGGATCGCCGATGTCCGTCGGCTGCAGGGCGCGGCCGACATCCCCTACCAGCCCGCCTCCGTAGACATCTGGGACCGCAAGTACCGCCTCAAGACGCGCGACGGCCGTCCCGTCGACCAGACCATGGACGACACCTGGAAGCGGGTGGCGCGTGCGCTGGCCGAGGTCGAGACCACGCCCGAGAAGCGCGAGGAGTGGTACGAGCGCTTCCTGTGGGCGCTGCGCCAGGGGGCGATCCCCGCCGGGCGCATCATCTCCAACGCCGGCGCTTGGGAGCACAAGCCCGCGACCTCCACGATCAACTGCACGGTCTCGGGCACCATCCACGACTCCATGGACGACATCCTGCGCAAGGTGCACGAGGCCGGCCTCACCCTGAAGGCGGGTTGTGTCGCCCCAGGCACGCGGGTCGTCACAGAGCACGGCGTTGTGCCGGTGGAGCAGGCGGTGCGCGAGCGGCACAGGTTCATCCTGAGCTATGACCGGGAGCGCAGGCGTGTCGAGATGCGCCGCATCGTCTGCCACATGACTGTCCGGGTGCCGAAGGAGGAGAACATCGAGCTTCAGGCCGGGGGCGTGCGGCTCCGGACGTCAGTCAAACATCCGGTGCTCGTGTGGCGCGACGGCGCTCTGCGTTATGTGCCTGCGGGTGAGGTGCGGGAATCGGACGCTCTGGTCCAGCATCGTCTTCCGTGGGCGGCCGAACGTGCCACGGCCCTCGAGGCGTGGTTCGCCGGGGCACACTTGGGGGATGGCAGCGCCTATGAGCGCCGCAAGATCTATGCTCGCACGCGCCATGCATGGGCCGAGCGGGCCCGCCTCGCGGGCAGGCGGCTCGTCTTCAAAATCCGCTCGGCCGAGCGCGAGGTGGTGGAGCGCTATGCGAGCTTCTTCACGGCGTTCTGCGGAAGCAGGGCGCAGGTCGCAGCGGCTTGCACGGCCAACGGCACCCCGGTGTGGGACTATGCCGTCTCGAGCTTCGCGGCGAGCCGCGCCGCGGAGCTGGTGGACTGGCAGGTGGGCGCCAAGGCCCGTTCCCTGCGGGTGCCGTCCTGGATCGCGCGGCATCCGGAGCGGCATTTCCTGCCTTTCCTGGCGGGGCTGATCGACACCGATGGAACCGTGGATCGGGGTACCGGGGCGGTGACCATTGCCACTGCCTCGGAAAGCTTCGCCCGTGAGCTACAGGGGCTTCTCGGGCTTTTCGGGGTGCACGGGGCTCTGACCTGCCGGCGCCGCCGCGTGCACCGGCTCAATGGACGCGACGTCGTGGACGAAGGCGTGATGCTCAAGATTTCCGACTCCGCCTTCCTCCACAGGGTGGCACCTTTCATGGCGGACAGCCGCAAGCGCCGCCGGATCCTGACGGCTGCACCGAAGCCTTCCCAGTACGACCGTTTCCGTATCACGGATTCGCTGCGCATGGCGCTCGCCCGGTGCGCGGCCGCCTTGGCGCACGACGAGCGCCAACGGCTCGGCTTCTACCATCGCTACCACGAGCGTGAGACGGTCGGGCGGCTCTGGCTCGAGCGTTGGCGGGCACGTTTCCCCGACCTCAGCGGCGAGATCGACTTTGCGCTCAGCCTGCGGCCCGTGGAGCGCATCCGCCGCGGCCTGGAGCTCGACGAGACTTTCTACGATTTCACCGTGGAGGGCCACAACAACTATCTGGCCGGCGACCGCGGCCTCCTGGTGATCCACAACTGTGGTATCGGCTATGAGTTCAGCACGCTGCGCCCGCGCGGGGCCTACGTCTCGGGCGCCGGCGCCTACACCTCGGGGCCGCTGTCCTTCATGGACATCTACGACCGCATGTGCTTCACGGTCTCCTCGGCGGGCGGCCGGCGCGGCGCGCAGATGGCCACCTTCGACGTCTCGCACCCGGACGTGATGGAGTTCATCCGCGCCAAGCGCGAGGACGGCAGGCTGCGCCAGTTCAACTGCTCGCTGCTCGTCACCGAGGCGTTCATGGAGGCGGTCAAGGCGGACGCGCCCTGGCCGCTCGCCTTCCCGCTCACCGAGAAGGAGGCCGAGGCCGAGGGCATCGACCTCGACGACCCCTCGCAGGTCGTCTGGCGCGACTGGCCCGTGAAGGAGGGCTACATCACCGACCGGCGCGGGCGCGTCGCCTGCCGCATCTACCGCACCATCAAGGCCCGGCGCCTGTGGGACCTCATCATGTCCTCCACCTACGACTACGCCGAGCCGGGCTTCATCCTCATCGACCGCGTCAACGAGATGAACAACAACTGGTGGTGCGAGAACATCCGCGCCACCAACCCTTGCGTGACGGCGGACACCTGGGTGCAGACCAGCGAAGGCCCCCGCCAGGTGCGGGAGCTGGTGGGTCGCCCCTTCCTCGCGCGCGTCGACGGGCGCGACCACGCCAGCGGCGCGGAAGGCTTCTTCCGCACGGCCACCCGCCCGGTGGTCCGCCTGGAGACCGTCGAGGGCCATCGGCTCCGCCTCACCCCGGATCACCGCGTCCGTCGCGTGCGGCGTCTCACACGAGACCGGGTGGAGACCGAGTGGTGCGAGGCCGGCAGGCTCCGGCCGGGAGACCGGGTGGTGCTCAACGACCATCGCGCCGCGCCCCACTGGCCGGGGCCGTACACATGGGAAGAGGGGTACCTGCTCGGCTTGCTCGTGGGCGACGGGACGCTCAAGGCCGACAAGGCGGTTCTGTCGGTGTGGCAGCCCGCCGCCGCGGCCAACGGGCCGGAGGGCCTTCCTTGCCCCGGGGTCTCCGCGGTGATGGCCGAGGCCCTGCGAGCGGCCCGCTCCATGCCGCATCGCGCGGATTTCACAGGCTGGCATCAGGTCGCGGGGCGGGCCGAGCACCGGATGTCGCTCGCCGCGCTCAAGAGGCTCGCGGCTGACGTTGGAATGAGACCCGGCCGCAAGACCGTCACGCCGGCGATGGAGCGGGGCTCGAGCGATTTCTGCCGGGGCTTCCTGAGAGGGCTTTTCGATGCGGACGGATCGGTCCAGGGCAGCCAGGCGAAAGGGGTGAGTGTGCGCCTCGCGCAGTCGGATCTTGCCCTGCTCGAGGCCGTGCAGCGCATGCTGCTGCGTCTCGGGATCAACTCCAGGATCTACCGGGAGCGCAGGCCTGCGGGGCGCGCGCGGCTGCCCGACGGCAAGGGCGGACGCGCCGAGTATCCCGTCAGGCCACAGCACGAGCTCGCCATCAGTGGCGACAACCTGCTGCAGTTCCAGAAGCTGGTGGGATTCGCGGACACCGAGAAGGCGTGGCGGCTGGCGTCCGCCCTGAAGGCCTACCGGCGGCGGATCAACCGCGAGCGTTTCGTGGCGACGGTGAGGGCGGTCGTCGACGACGGCGTGGAGGACGTGTACGACGTTCAGGTGCCCGGCATCAACGCCTTCGACGCCAACGGCCTGCATGCGCACAATTGCGGCGAACAGCCCCTGCCACCCTATGGAGCTTGTCTCCTAGGGTCGGTCAATCTCACGCGCTTCGTGCGCGAGCCCTTCACGCCGCGCGCGCGCTTCGACTGGGACACCTTCCGCGAGGTGGTGGCCGTATTCACGCGCATGCTCGACAACGTGGTCGAGATCAACGGCCTGCCGCTGGAGCCGCAGCGCCGCGAGATCCTGCGCAAGCGCCGCCACGGCATGGGCTACCTGGGGCTGGGGTCTGCGCTCACCATGCTCGGCATCCGCTACGGCTCGCCCGAGTCGCTCGCCTTCACCGAGGAGGTCACGCGCGAGCTCGCCGTCACCGGCTGGCGCGTGGCGGTGGAGCTCGCCGAGGAGAAGGGGCCGGCCCCGATCATGGAGGAGCTCTTCAAGGTGACGGAGGAGATGCTCGCACGCCGGCCCGAGATGCGCGGCGACGGCATCCGCGCCGGCGACCGTGTCCCGGGGCGCGTGCTGCACGCGCGCTACAGCCGTTACATGCAGCAGCTCGCCGAGGTCGAGCCCGAGCTCGTCGAGCGCATCGCCGAGGTCGGCGCGCGCTTCACGCACCACAGCTCCATCGCCCCCACGGGCACGATCTCGCTCTCGCTCGCCAACAACGCGAGCAACGGCATCGAGCCGAGCTTCGCGCACCATTACTTCCGGAACGTCATCCGCGAGGGGCGCAAGACCAAGGAGCGCGTCGACGTCTACTCCTACGAGCTCCTCGCCTACCGGCACCTGGTCGATCCCGAGGCGCACCCCGAGGCCGAGGATCCCGCGCACCGTCTGCCGGACTACTTCGTCACGGCCGACGACATCACCCCGCGCGAGCACGTCGACATCCAGGCGGCGGCGCAGAAGTGGATCGACTCCTCGATCTCGAAGACCGCCAACGTGCCGACGGACTACCCCTACGAGGACTTCAAGGACATCTACCTCTACGCCTACGAGCGCGGGCTGAAGGGCTGCACCACCTTCCGCTTCAACCCCGAGGCCTTCCAGGGGGTGCTGGTCAAGGAGAAGGACCTCGCCGCCACCACCTACCGCTTCACCCTCGAGGACGGGACGGTGGTCGAGTGCAAGGGCACCGACGAGGTGGAGTACGACGGCGAGACCCACACCGCCGCCAACCTGTTCGACGCCCTCAAGGAGGGCTACTACGGCAAGTTCTGAGCGCGGCGCGCGGCACGGAGGTACGGGAGATGGCCATCCGCATCGACAAGAAGATCGTCAAGTACGAGGTGGTGAAGGACGAGGACGAGCAGGCGGCCGAGGCCGCGGATCCCGCGCAAGAGCAGGCACCCGCGGCGGACAACGTGGTGCAGATGCACGAGCGCCTCGAGCGCCCGCCCATGCTGCTCGGCGCCACCTACAAGATCAAGACGCCGCTGTCCGAGCACGCGCTCTACGTCACCATCAACGACATCGTGCTCAACCAGGGCACCGAGCACGAGCTGCGCCGCCCCTTCGAGATCTTCATCAACTCGAAGAACATGGACCACTTCCAGTGGATCGTGGCGCTCACGCGCATCATCTCGGCGGTCTTCCGCAAGGGCGGCGACGTGACCTTCCTGGTCGAGGAGCTGCGCTCGGTCTTCGACCCCCGCGGCGGCTACTTCAAGAAGGGCGGCAAGTTCATGCCCTCGCTGGTGGCCGAGATCGGCGACGTCATCGAGTGCCACCTGCGCATGATCGGGCTGCTCCGTGACGAGGGCCCGGACGAGCACCAGCGCCGGCTCATCGAGGAGAAGCGCGCGCAGTACGAGGCGAGCCTCGCCGCGGGCGGCGGCTGCGCCGGCGAGGGCTCGCCCTTCCCCGAGGGCGCGCAGCTCTGCCCCAAGTGCCAGCACAAGGCCATGATCCTCATGGACGGCTGCATGACCTGCCTCAACTGCGGCGAGTCGAAGTGCGGCTAGCAGCCTGCGGGTGGCGGTGAACGGTCGGCGGCGGGCGGCGAGCGTCCGCTAGGCCGCCGTCTGCACCGTCTACTGTAAACCGTAGACGGCAGACTTCACCGGACGATGAAGCCCGAGCGGTCGGCGGTGGGGACGAGGGCGGCCTCGTGGACGCCGAAGCGCCCGGCGCGGCGGTCGGCGAAATAGCGCCGCAGGGTCTCGGCGATCACGGGAAAGGCGAGCGCCTCCCACGGCACCTCCTCCTCGCGCA
>WGBS01000287.1 GCA_015494165.1 Gammaproteobacteria bacterium
ACGCCGGCGCGGCGCACCGCGCGCTCCAGGCCCAGGTTGAAGTCCGGCGAGTCGATGCCGACGAGGACATCCGGGCGCGCGGCGAGCAGCGCCCGCCGCAGGCGCGCGCGCAGGCGCCACAGGCGCGGCAGGTGGGCGAACACCTCGGCCAGCCCCATCACGGAGAGCGCCTCGGCCGGGGCCAGCAGCTCGACGCCCTCGGCGGCCATCAGCGGCCCGCCCACGCCGAGGAAGCGCGCCTGCGGCACGCGCTCGCGGAGCGCCCGCACCAGCCCCGCACCGAGGCGGTCGCCCGAGGCCTCGCCCGCCACCAGGGCGACGCGCACGGCCTGCCCTCAGCGCACGAGGCCGCGGCCGCGCACGCGCAGGAAGGCGACGAGCGGCTCGAGCTCCGGGCGCCCGGCCGCCATCTCCGCGATGCGCTCGGTCGCCTCCTCGCGGCGCAGCCCCGAGCGGTAGAGCAGGCGGTAGGCCTCGCGGATCGCGCGGATGGCCTCGGGCGCGAAGCCGCGCCGGCGCAGGCCCTCGGCGTTGATGCCGTGCGGGCGGGCCGGATGCCCGCCCACCGTGACGTAGGGCGGCACGTCCTTGGCGATGGCGCTGCCGAAGGCGGTGAAGCAGTGGGCCCCAAGGCGGCAGAACTGGTGCACGAGCGTGAAGCCGCCCAGTATGGCGTGGTCGTCCACCTCCACGTGGCCGGCGAGCGAGGCGCCGTTGGCGAAGACGGTGTGGTTCCCGACCCGGCAGTCGTGGGCGATGTGGACGTAGGCCATGATCCAGTTGTCGTCGCCGACGCGCGTGACCCCGCCGCCCTGCACCGTGCCGCGGTTGATGGTCGTGTACTCGCGGATGACGTTGCGGTCGCCGATCTCGAGGCGCGTCGGCTCGCCGCCGTACTTCTTGTCCTGCGGGTCGTCGCCGATGGAGGCAAACTGGTAGATCCGGTTGTCGCGCCCGATGACGGTCGGCCCGCGCAGCACCGCGTGGGGGCCGATGCGGGTGCCGGCGCCGATGCGCACTCCGGGGCCGATCACGGCGAAGGGCCCGACCTCGACGCCCTCGTCGAGCTCGGCGCCCGGATCGACGACGGCGCGCGGGTCGATCACGCCGTGCCGTCCCTCGTCGTGCACATGATCTGCGCCTCCGCGCACACCTCGCCATCGACGCGTGCGACGCAATCGAATATCCCGACGCCGCGGATGAGGCGCTTGAGCTCCACCTCCAGCCGCAGCTGGTCACCGGGCACCACCGGCCGCTTGAAGCGCGCGCGGTCGATCCCGACCAGGTAGTAGGCCCTGCCGCCGCCCTCGCCGCCGGAGCGGAAGGCCAGCAGGCCCGTGGCCTGCGCGAGCGCCTCCAGGATCAGCACCCCCGGCATCACCGGATGCCCCGGGAAGTGCCCGGGGAAGAAGGGCTCGTTGATGGTCACGTTCTTGATGGCGACCAGCCGCCGCCCCGCCTCGCACTCGAGCACGCGGTCGACGAGCAGCATCGGGTAGCGGTGCGGCAGGTCGCGCAGGATGTCCTCGATGCCAGCCTCTTCCGGCAACGCTCTTCCCTCCCCTCGTGCGGGTGCGGCCGCCCCCTCAGCCGCCTTCCCCGGTTGCGTCTCCCTCCTCCTTCCCCCGCTCCGCCAGCGCGCGCTCCAGGCGTCGCAGGCGTCGCGCGAGGCGGTCGAGCTCGGCGAAGCGCGCGGCGTTGCGCCGCCACTGGCGGTTCGGCTGCAGCGGCACGCCCGAGGAGTACACCCCGGGCTCGCGGATGGGGTGCGAGACCAGGCTCATGGCCGTCACCACCGTGCCGTCGGCGATCTCCAGGTGGCCGGCGATGCCGGCGCCGCCGCCGATCATGCAGCCGCGCCCGATGCGCGCGCTGCCCGCGATGCCGGCGCAGCCGGCGATGGCGGTGTGCGCGCCGATGCGCACGTTGTGGGCGACCTGGATCTGGTTGTCGAGCTTGACGCCGTCCTCGATCACGGTGTCGTCCAGCACGCCGCGGTCGATGGTGGTGTTGGCGCCGATCTCGACCTCGTCGCCGATGCGCACCCCGCCGATCTGCGGCACCTTCACCCAGCGTTCCCCGTCGCGGGCGAAGCCGAAGCCGTCACTGCCCACCACCACGCCGGGATGCAGCAGGCAGCGGCGCCCGACCACCACACCCGGCGCCAGCGTCACGTTCGCGACCAGGCGCGTGCCCTCGCCCACGCGCGCCCCCTCGCCGACCACGCACCCGGGCCCGATCCAGGCGCCCGCCGCGACTCGCGCCCCGGCCTCGACCACGGCCCCCGGCCCCACCCAGGCCTCGAAGTCCACCTCGGCATCGGGATCCACCACGGCCCGCGGGTGCACGCCGCGGCGCCGCGGCGCCGGCGGGGCGAACACGGCCGCGGCGCGCGCGAAGGCCAGGTAGGGATCGTCGGCGACCAGCGCCGCCACCGGGCAGGCGCCGCGCTCGGAGGCGGCGAGGATTACCGCGGCCGCGCGCGTCGCGCCCAGCAGGCGCCGGTAGCGCGGATTGGCGAGGAAGCTGACCGTCTCCGGCGTGGCGCGGTCGAGGGGAGCGACGCCGCGCACGCGCGCCGCCGGATCGCCCTCCAGTCGCGCGCCGATGCGGGCGGCAAGCTCTGCAAGGCTCAGCTCCACCCCGCCTACTGCTTCTTGGCGCCGGCGCCGCCGCCCTGCTGCCTGCGGAAGTCCTCCTTCAGGCGCTGCAGCACGCGCCCGGTGATGTCCACCTTCTTGCCGGCGTAGAGCACCCCGTCGCCCAGGATGAGGTCGAACTTCTCCTCCTTCGCGAGCGAGACGATGGCGCGGTAGACCTGGCGCTGCAGCTTGCCGAACTCCTCGTTGCGGCGGATGTTGAAGTCCTCGCGGAACTCGTCCTGGGCGCGCTTGATGTCGCGGCGGCGCGAGCGGATCTCGCGCTCGAGCTTGCGGCGCTCGGACTCGCTCATGACGGCGCCGTCGCGCGCGAGGCGCTCCTCGAGCTTGCGCAGCTCCTTCTGCCGGCGCACCAGCTCGCGGTCCCGCGGGGCGAACTCGCGCTCCAGGCGCTTGCGCGCCGCCTCCGCCTGCGGCGACTTCTCCAGCAGCACCGCGGGATTGACGACGCCGATCTTGATCTCCGCCGCCGCCGCGCCGGCGCCCGCGAGCAGCGCCAGCCCGGCGAGCCACGCGGCGGCCCTGTGCAGATGCTTGCCCACCGACTCCTCCTCAGAAGCTGCGCCCGAAGGTGAACTGGAAGACCTGGGTGTCGTCGCCCGACTGCGCGTTCAGCGGTGCCGCGAGGCTGAAGGCCAGCGGGCCCAGCGGCGACATCCACTGCAGCGTCGCGCCCACGGAGTAGCGCAGCTCCGCCGTGTCCAGGTCGCTGACCGTCGCGAATACATTACCGGCATCCACGAAGCCGCTCAACCGCACCGTCTGCGCCGCCTGCCCCAGCGGCGGCGGGAAGATCAGCTCCAGGCGCCCCGTGGCGAGGAAGGCGCCCCCGAGGGGCCGCCCGTTGGAGTCGCGCGGGCCGAGCGAGTTCGCCTCGTAGCCGCGCACCGAGCGGATGCCGCCGGCGAAGAAGTTGGCGAAGAAGGGCAGCTCGCCGGTGTCGCCATAGCCGCCGCCGTAGCCGAGCTCGCCCCGCGCGCGCAGCGTGAAGCGCCGCGTCAGGGGGAAGTAGCGGTCGTGTATGTAGCGCAGCTTGTAGTACTGCAGCGTGCTGCCCGGCAGCACCAGCTCGGCGCTCACCGACTGCATGGCGCCGCGGTCCGGGAAGATCGCGCGGTTGCGCGAGTCGCGGCTCCACCCGAGCGAGAGCTTGAACAGGTTGTAGCTGTCGCCGTTCGCCGCGAGGAAGGAGGTCACCTCCGTCGAGGCCTCGCTGCCGAGGTCCACGCTCAGGCGGTCGAAGCCGAGCGCCAGGCGCACGCGGTCGAACTCGCTGAGCGGCAGCCCGTAGTTCACCTCGCCGCCGGCGACGTTGGTCGCGTAGTCGGCGATGCCGGCCTGCTCGGCGTCCGTGTTGCGATACGTCACGCGGAAACCGCGGCTGACGCCGTCCACCGTGTAGTAGGGGTTGAGGTAGGCGAAGCTGTAGATGGTGTTGACGTCGGAGTTGTTGAAGCTGACGCTGACGCGCTTGCCGGTGCCGAGGAAGTTGTCCTGGGTGACGGAGGCGTTGAAGATCAGGCCCTGCGACTGCGAGTAGCCGAGGCCCGCGAGCATGCTGCCCGCCGGGCGCTCGGTCACCGTGAACACCACATCCACCTGATCCGTGGTGCCGGGCACCGCCGGCGTCTCGACGTTCACCTCCTGGAAGAAGCCGAGGCGCTCGAGGCGCGTGCGCGACAGCCGCACCTTCTTCGCGGAGAAGGGCGCGCCCTCGAGCTGGCGCAGCTCGCGGCGCAGCACCTCGTCGCGCGTGCGGTAATTGCCCTTGAAGAGGATGCGGCGCACGTAGACGCGCTTGCCCGGATCGACGAAGAAGGTCACGGAGACGCGGCGGTGCTCGCGGTCGACGTCCGGGATGGTGTTGACGTTGGCGAAGGCATAGCCCTCGTCACCGAGGCGCTCGACGATGCGCTTGGCGCTCTCGGCGAGCTCCTTGCGCGAGAAGACCGCGCCGGAGCGCACGCTGATGAGGGGCTCGAGCTCCGCTGCCGGCACCGGCAGGCGCCCGGCGAGCTTGACCTGGCCCACCGTGTAGCGCTCGCCCTCGCGCACGTTGATGGTGATATAGACGCCCTTGCGGTCCGGCGTGATCGTCACCTGGGTCGACTCGATCTCGAAGTTCAGGTAGCCGCGGTCCTGGTACCAGGAGCGCAGCTTCTCGAGGTCGCCGGCGAGCTTCTCCTTGGCGTAGCGATCGTTGCGCGTATAGAAGGAGAGCCAGCCGGGCGTGCCGAGTCTGAAGAGCTTGAGCAGGCGCTTCTCGCTGTAGGCGCGGTTGCCGACGATGTTGATGCCGCGGATGCGCGCCACCTTGCCCTCGGCGATGTCGATGGCCACGGCCACGCGGTTGCGCTCGAGCGGCGTCACCGTCGTGCGGATGCGCACGCCGTACTTGCCGCGCGCGAAGTACTGGCGCCGCAGCTCCTGCTCCACGCGGTCGAGGATGGCGCGGTTGAAGACGCGCCCCTTGGCGAAGCCGATCTGCTTGAGCGCGGCGAGCAGGTCCTCGGTGTCGATGTCGCGGTTGCCCGAGACCTTGATCTCGGCGATCGCGGGCCGCTCGACCACCTCCACCACGAGCACGTCGCCGTCGCGCGCCAGCCGCACGTCGGCGAAGAAGCCCGTCTTGAACAGGGCGCGCACGGCCTGGGCCGCGCGGCGCTCGTCCACGCGCTCGCCCACCTTGATCGGCAGGTAGTTGAACACGGTGCCGGCGGCGATGCGGCGCAGCCCCTCGACGCGGATGTCGCGCACCACGAAGGGCTCGAAGGCGGATGCGCCGGCCGCCACCGCCAAGGCGAGCGCCGCGAGCAGCGTCTTCAGGCCTCTCATTCCCCCCGCTCCAAGCCTCGTTCTCGTTCTCGTTCTCGGAACTCTGATCAATCCGCTACGCGGATCGATCCGCCAAGGTGCTTCGCGGCCATCTTGATTTCTCCGTGTGTCGTCATGCACTTCCATGTGCATGGGCCCTCCCGCGGCCGTCCCTGGCCGCGGGGACGCCCTGAAAAAAATCGTATTTTTCAGGGCTTCCTTCCTTTTTTGATCGTTGTCGCCCACCTCGCTCAGCCGAGCAGCCGCGCGACGTCGTTGTACAGGGCGAGCGCCATGAGCAAGCCGAGCAGCACGATGCCGATGCGCTGGCCGAGCGCCTGCGCCTGCTCCGACAGCGGCCGCCCGCGCACCAACTCGATGGCGTAGTAGAGCAGGTGCCCGCCGTCCAGGATGGGCACCGGCAGCAGGTTGATGACGCCCAGGCTCACGCTCACCACGGCGAGGAAGGACAGGAAGCTCACCAGCCCCAGGCTCGCGCTCTGCCCGGCATACTGCGCGATCGACAGCGGGCCGCTCAGGTTGCGCACCGAGGCCTCGCCCACCACCATGCGCCACAGCATGCGCACCGTGAGCGCCGTCATGTCCCAGGTGCGCTCCAGCCCCTCGCCCAGCGCCGCCAGCGGCCCGTAGCGCACCACCACGCGCTGCCCCTCGAACAGCTCGCGCGGCACGCGCACGCGCGCGCCGATGTAGCCCACACGCTCGTCGCCGCTTGCGCGCGCCGCCGGCACCAGCTCCACCTCCAGGCGACGCCCCGCGCGCTCGATCTCGAGGCGCAGCGTGCGCCCGGGGCTCGCGCGCACCACCCGCACGAAATCCTCCCAGTCCTCCACGGGTCGGCCGTCGACGGCGCGCACCCGGTCGCCGGGCCCGAGCCCCGCGTGCGCCGCGGGACCGCCCGGCTCCACGGCGTCGATCACGGGGGGCAGGCGCGGCCGCCACCGCGCGAGCCCCAGCGTCTCCAGCAGGCGCCCGGACTCGGCGAGCGCCTCCCCTCCGGCGAGATCCAGGCGGCGCACGGCGCGCGTGCCCTCCGGCGTGCGCACCTCCACTTCCACCGCGCGGCGCTCGGCGGCCGCCTCCAGCAGGGCGAAGGCGGCGAGCTGCCAGCTCGGGGTGCGCTCGTCGCCCACGCGCAGGATCTCGTCGCCGGGGCGGAAGCCCGCGAGCGCGGCGGGGCTCGCCGGCCGCACCTCGCCCACCACCGGCTTGAGCCCGGGCACGCCGAGGCTGAAGACCGCCCAGTAGGCGAGCACCGCGAACAGGAAGTTGAAGGCGGGCCCGGCGGCGACGATGGCCATGCGCGCGCCCACGCCCTTGCGGTTGAACGCGCGCTCGCGCTCGGCGGGCGGCACCACTCCCTCGCGCTCGTCGAGCATCTTGACGTAGCCGCCGAGGGGGATGGCGGCGATGACGTACTCGGTGCCGTCGCGTCCCTCGCGCCGCCACAGCGGCCGGCCGAAGCCGACGGAGAAGCGCAGCACCCGCACGCCGGCACGGCGCGCGACCCAGAAGTGGCCGAACTCGTGCACCGTCACCAGCACCCCGATGGCGACGACGAAGGACAGCAGCGAGACCAGGGCGCCGTCCATCAGGCCGTGCCTCCGATGCGCTCGAGCAGCCGGCGCGCCTCGGCGCGCGCGCGTCGGTCCTGCTCGAGCACGCTCTCGAGGTCGTGCACGGGCACCGCGGGCAGCGCCTCCAGCACGCGCTCGATGAGGGGGGCGATGTCCGTGAAGCGGATGCGTCCCTCCAGGAAGGCCGCCACGGCCACCTCGTTGGCCGCGTTCAGCACGGCGGGCGCGCTGCCGCCGGCCGCGAGGGCCCGGCGCGCGAGGCCGAGGCAGGGAAAGCGGTCGGGATCGGGACGCTCGAACTCGAGCCGCCCCACCGCTACCGGGTCGAGGGGCTCCACGCCCGATTCGATGCGCTCCGGCCAGGCGAGCGCGTGGGCGATGGGCACGCGCATGTCGGGCTGGCCGAGCTGGGCAAGTACGGAGCCATCGGCGAATTCTACCATGGAGTGGACGATGCTCTGCGGGTGGATAACCACCTCGATCGCCTCGCCCGGCAGCCCGAACAGCCAGTGCGCCTCGATGACCTCGAGGCCCTTGTTCATCATCGTCGCCGAGTCGACCGAGATCTTGCGCCCCATCACCCAGTTCGGGTGCGCGACCGCCTCGGCCGGCGTCACCTCGGCGAGGCGCTCGCGCGGCAGCTCGCGGAAGGGGCCGCCCGAGGCCGTGAGCAGGATGCGCCTGACGCCCGGCGGCGCCTCGCCCGGCTCGCCGCCGGGCGGCAGGCACTGGAAGACGGCGTTGTGCTCGCTGTCCACGGGGAGCAGGCGCGCGCCGTGACGGCGCACCGCCTCGATGAACAGCGGTCCCGCCATCACCAGCGCCTCCTTGTTGGCCAGCAGCACGCGCTTGCCCGCGCGCACGGCCGCGAGCGTGGGCAGGAGCCCCGCGGCGCCGACGATGCCCGCCATCACGATGTCGGCCTCGGGCAGCGCCGCGACCTCGGCGAGCGCCGCCTCGCCGCCGTGCACCTCCACCTCCCCCGCGCCCTCGGCGGCGAGGCGCTCGCGCAGGCGCGCGGCGGCCGCGGGGTCGGCCATGACCGCGCGCCGCGGGCGGTGGCGCAGGCACAGCCGCGCCATGCCCTCGACGTCGGCGCGCGCGGTGAGGGCGAGGACGCGGAAGCGCTCGGGGTGGCGCGCGGCGACGTCGAGCGTGTTGAGCCCGATGGTGCCGGTGGCGCCGAGGACGACGAGCCCGCTCACAGCCATCGCAGCCCCGCGACGAAGACCGGTGCCGCCGCCGTCAGGCTGTCGATGCGGTCGAGCACGCCCCCGTGCCCCGGGAACAGGCTGCCGCTGTCCTTCACGCCCGCGTGGCGCTTGATGAGGCTCTCGAACAGGTCGCCCGCCACGGAGGCCAGCGCGGCGAGCAGCCCGAGCGCCGTCCAGCGCGCCAGGTCCGCACCCCCGTGGCCGCTCGCCACCCCCGCGGCCAGCGCGAAGAGGCCGGCGCCGGCCAGCCCCCCGGCGAGACCTTCCCAGGTCTTGCCGGGCGAGAGGCGCGGCGCCAGGCGGTGGCGGCCCCAGCGGCGGCCCGCGTAGTAGGCGGCGCTGTCGGCGACCCACACGAGCGCCAGCACGTAGAGCAGCAACGCGGGCCCGCGCTGCCCGGCGCCGTGCAGCCACACCAGCGCCGTCCAGGCCGGCGCGAGCACCAGCACGCCGGCGAGCAGCTTCAGCAGCCGCGCGGCCGCGCCCGCCTCGCGCGCCACCTGCGGCCGCGCCTCCCAGGCGAGCGCCCCCGCCCACCACAGCAGCGCCGCCGCGAGCACCGGCTCGAGCCCGGCGCCGCGCGCCGCGGGCCACAGCGCCACGAGCATGGCGAGCACCGCGCCGACGTAGAGGGCGCGTGCCGCGCCGTGCAGCCCCACGAGACCGGCCCACTCCCAGGCGCCGGCGGCGGCGAAGGCCGCGAGCACCGCCGCCACCGCCGGGGTCGGCAGCCACAGCACCGCGGCCGCCATCGCCGCGGCGGCCACCGCGCCCGTGACCACGCGGGCCTCAGCCATCGCCGGCCCGCTCCTGCTCGGCCTGCGGCAGCGCCCCGAAGCGCCGCTCGCGCCCCGCATACCAGGCGAGGGCCTCGTCGTAGGCGCGCTCGTCGAAGTCCGGCCACAGGAGGTCGGTGAAGTAGAGCTCGGTGTAGGCGATCTGCCAGAGCAGAAAGTTGCTGATGCGCCGCTCGCCGCCGGTGCGGATGAGGAGGTCCGGCTCGGGCAGATCGGCGAGGCAGACGTAGCGCCCGAAGCGCTCGGCGTCGATGGCGCCCGGATCGAGGCGCCCCGCCGCGGCCTCCGCCGCCAGGCGCCGCGCCGCCTGCGCGATGTCCCAGCGCCCGCCGTAGTTGGCGGCGATGTTGAGGTGGAGCGTGCGGTTGGCCGCCGTCAGCCGCTCGGCCTCGTCGATGCGCCGGCGCAGCTTCTCCGCCAGGCCCTCGCGCGCGCCGATGAAGCGCAGCCGCACCCCCTCGGCGTGCAGGCGGTCGATCTCGCGCTGCAGGGTCGTGAGGAAAAGCTCCATCAGCACCCCGACCTCCTGCCGCGGGCGCCGCCAGTTCTCGCTGCTGAAGGCGAAGAGGGTCAGCGCCTCGATGCCGCGCGCCACGCTCGCCTCGACCACGCGGCGCACGCTCTGCACGCCGGCGCGGTGGCCGGCCGTGCGCGGCAGCCCCCGGCGCCGCGCCCAGCGCCCGTTGCCGTCCATGACGATGGCCACGTGGCGGGGCCGCGCACCGGCGCGGCCTGTGGCGCTCTCCCCTTCCCCGTTCATCGCGGCAGCCCGCCCGCGCCGGGCTCAGACCTCCAGCAGCTCCGCTTCCTTGCGCTCGAGGATGGCGTCGATCTCCCCGATGTGCCGGTCGGTGAGCTTCTGGATCTCCTCCTGCGCGCGCCGCTCCTCGTCCTCCGAGATCTCCTTCTCCTTGAGGAGCTGCTTGAGGTGGTTGATGGCGTCGCGCCGCACGTTGCGCACCGCCACGCGCGCGTTCTCGGCCTCCTGGCGCACCACACGAATGAGCTCGCGGCGCCGCTCCTCGGTCAGCGGCGGCAGCGGCACGCGGATCACGTTGCCCGCCGTGGCCGGATTGAGGCCTAGGTCGGAGGTGGCGATGGCCTTCTCCACCACGGGCACCATGTTGCGGTCCCACGGGACCACGGTCAGCGTGCGCGCGTCCTCCACGCTGATGTTGGCGACCTGGTTGAGCGGCACCTCGCTGCCGTAGTACTCCACCGTGATGTGCTCGAGGAGGCCGGTGCTCGCGCGCCCGGTGCGCAGGCGCGCCAGCTCCTGCTGGAAGGCCTCGATGCTCTTGCGCATGCGGCTGGCCGCGTCCTTCTTGATCTCCTGCACGTTCATCTCTCCTCCCCCTCGTCGACCAGCGTGCCCACCGCCTCGCCGCGCGCCGCGCGCACGAGCTCGCCGGGCTCGAAGACGTTGAAGACGCGCACGCGGATGCCGTGGTCGCGGCACAGCACCACGGCGCTCAGGTCCATGACGCCCAGCCCGCGCGCCAGCACCTCGTCGTAGCTGAGGCGCTCGTAGCGGCGCGCCTGCGGGTCGCGGGCGGGATCGGCGCTGTAGACCCCGTCGACCTTGGTCGCCTTGAGCATGAGCCCGGCGCCGAGCTCGGCGGCGCGCAGCGCCGCGGCGGTGTCGGTGGTGAAGAAGGGATTGCCGGTGCCGCCCGCGAGCAGCGCCACCGCGCCGCGCGCGGCATGGACCGGGTGGTCGGCGACCACGTCGGCATGCTCGCCACCGTCATGAACGCCCTCGTGCTGCGCGAGCTGATCGCCGCCGAGGGCGTGCCGGCCGAGGCCTACTCGGCCATGCCCATGGGGGCCGTCTGCGAGACCTACAGCCCGCGCGCCGCGCGTGCGGCGCTCGCGCGCGGCGCGGTGGCGCTGCTCGCGGGCGGCACCGGCAATCCCTTCTTCACCACCGACACCGCCGCGGCGCTGCGCGCCGCCGAGCTCGGCGCCGGGCTCATG
>WGBS01000288.1 GCA_015494165.1 Gammaproteobacteria bacterium
CAGGTAGAGGGCGCCGACGTAGACCTTGACGAAGAGCTTGCGGCGCACGCCGGCGCCGTTGAGCCGCAGCACGGTGCCGTCGGCCCGCGCCACCTCCTCCGGCACCTCGCCGCCCGCCACCGTGCGCGCCGGGGCCGGCGTCCCGGCGAGGGCGAGCGCCGCCGCAGCGAGAGCTGCTGCCAGGAGCCGTCTACGCGTCCTCGGCCACGGCGTAGATCGCGGGGAGGTTGCGCAGGTAGCCACGGTAGTCCATCCCGAAGCCGAAGACGTAGCGGTCGGGCACGCTCAGGCCCGTGAAGTCGGCGCGCTCCAGGGCGCGCGGGCGGCCGATGCGCTTGTCGACCAGCACGGCGCTGTGCACGGTGCGCGCGCCGCGCGCGCGGCAGTCCTCGAGGATGGCCGCGAGCGTCACTCCCTCGTCGAGGATGTCGTCGAGCACCAGCACGGTGCGCCCCTCGAGCGGTGTGCGCGGGCGGGCGATCCATTCGAGCTCGCGCCCCTTGACCCCGCCGCGGTAGCGCGTGGCGTGCACGTAGTCCAGGGTGAGCGGGAAGTCGAGCCGCGTGACCAGGTGCCCTGCCGGCACGAGGCCGCCGAGCATGACGCACAGCACCACGGGGTCGCTGTCGCCGAGGGCGCGCGTGATGTCCGCGGCCATGGCGTCGAGCGCCGCCTCGATCTCGGCGCGTCCGTAGAGGCGCTCGGCGCGGCGCCAGGTCTCGAGCACCTCGGCGGGCGGCGCGCCGGCGGTGGCGGTGCGGTCCACGGGCACGGGCTTTCAGTAGGTGAAGGTCACCGTGTCCTCGTCCATGGCCTCGCTGATGACGTAGGCCCCGCCCACCGTCTCCTCGATCTCGGGGATCAGGTCGTTGCCCCACAGGTCCAGCGTGGGCGTGCAGACCTTGAATTTCACGCCCGCCTCGTGGGCGTCCTTGATGAAGTCGTAGACCGTCTTGTCGCTGCCTTCCTGGACGCGGATCTGCTCCGCCACGCCCTTGATGGCGAGCTGGCCGGCGCGGCCCGTGAGGATGACCTCGACCTCGTACTCCATCGCCGCCGCCACCGTCGCCTGGAAGAAGGGGGCGCCGAGCTCCGCGGCGTTGGTGGGGTCCGTGTTGACCATGACGATCATGAGCTTGTCGGGCATCGTCTCGTCTCCCGGTGCCAGGATCCGCGCGCGGCGCGGGTCGCCGTGCGGTCATTCTACCGCCGCCGCGCGGCCGTGCGCACCGCGCTCAGGCCGCCGGCGGCTGCGGGCGCGTGGGCTCCGCCGGGCTCATGCCGTGGATGCGCAGCCCCTCGGGCACGTGCACGGTGGTCGTCGGGTAGGCGATCTCGGCGCCGTGCTCGCGGATGATGCGCTGGATGCGCAGCAGCACGTCCTCCTTGACGCGGTGGTACTCGGCCCACTTGGTCGTCTTCGTGAAGGTGTAGACGAAGAAGTCCAGCGAGGACGGGCCGAAGGCGTTGAAGTAGACCATGAGAATCTGGTCGTGGTCGATCTCGGGATGGCTCTCGAGCATGGCGCGCACGTCGCGCAGGATGCCCTCGAGCCGGTCGGCGTCGTCGTAGCGGATGCCGATGGTCTCGTAGATGCGGCGGTTGCTCATGCGCGAGGGGTTCTCGACCGCGATCTGGGTGAAGGTCGCGTTGGGCACGTAGAGCGGGCGCTTGTCGAAGGTGCGGATGGTGGTCAGGCGCCAGCCGATGCGTTCCACCACGCCCTCGATGTCGCGGTCCGGGGAGCGGATCCAGTCGCCGACGGCGAAGGGGCGGTCGAGATAGATCATGAGCCCGCCGAAGAAGTTGGCGAGCAGGTCCTTGGCCGCGAAGCCCACGGCCAGCCCGCCGATGCCGCCGAAGGCGAGCACGCCCGAGATGCTGTAGCCGAGCGTCTGCAGGGCGACGAGCACGCCGGTGATGATCACCGAGGCGCGCAGCAGCTTGCTGATGGCGTCCGCCGTGGTGCGGTCCACCGTGCGCCCCTGCGCCTCGGCGGCGGCGATGAGGTTGGCCTCGGCGCGCTGGATGAGGCGCAGCAGGAACCAGACGACGATGGCGATGACGGCCACGTCGCGCACCGGGTCGACCATCTCGAAGATGGCCGCCCCCGTGGCCCGGTGCACCACGGTGGCCGCGAAGGCGATGCCCACCACCCAGATCAGCCAGGTGAGCGGCGGGCCGATGGCCTCGACGACGGCGTCGTCCCAGGGCGTGCGGGTGCGCTCGAGGCGCCGCTGCAGGCGCAGCCGCAGCCGCCGCTGCACGAAGTTGAGCAGCAGCGTCCCGAGGACGATGAGGAAAACCTGGGCGATCCAGGCGCCCTTGCCACGGAAGACGTCGAGCCAGGCGGTGAGATCCGACAGTTCCATTTGGGCAGCCGACAGCTCGCAGGTTGCGGTTTACAGTCCGGAGCTATGGGTGCTTTTTATGCGGCAAACCGTCAACTGTCCGTCAACTGTGAGCTGTAACCTTTTATTCCAGATCGAGATCCAGGGGGTGGGCCTCGTGCAGCCGGGCCGCCAGCTCCGCGGCCTCGCGCCAGGCACGGCTGCGGCGAAGCGCACCGAGGCCGGGAACCGCGCCGTGCCCGTGCAGCCGCGCGAGCCGCAGGCCGGCCGCAGGGTCCGGCTCCCACCTCAGCCCGTCCAGGATCTCGGCCGCAAGGGGGGCGGTGCAGGCCAGCGCCATGTCGCAGCCCGCCTCGAGGGCCGCGCGCGCGCGCCGCGGCGGATCGCCCATCCCCGCCGCGCCCGCCATGCCGAGGTCGTCGCTGAACACCGCCCCCTGGAAGCCCAGCTCGCCGCGCAGGATCCCCCCGATCCAGCGGCGCGAGAAGGTCGCCGGCAGCGCGTCGACGGCCGAATATAGCACATGGGCCGTCATCACCCCCGGCAGGCCCGCGTGGATCAGGCGCTCGAAGGGGACCAGGTCCTCCAGCGCAAGGTCCGCGAGCGGCCGGGGGTCCTCCGGCAGCTCCCGGTGGCTGTCGCCGTGCACGCCGCCGTGCCCCGGGAAGTGCTTGCCCACCGCCGCCATGCCGGCGCGCCGCGCCCCCCGCATCCAGGCCCGCCCCAGGGCCGCGACCTGCTCGGGGGCACGGCCGAAGGCCCGGTCGCCGATGACGCCGGCGCGGCCGCGGTCGAGGTCGAGCACGGGCGCGAAGGACAGGTCCACGTCGAGGGCGCGCAGCTCCGCCGCCATCAGCCAGCCCAGGCGCTCGGCGGCCTCCAGCGCCGCCCGGCGGTCCTCGCGCCACAGCCGGCCGATGGCCGCGGGTGGCGGCAGCAGGGTGAGGCCCTCCCGGAAGCGCTGCACGCGCCCGCCCTCCTGGTCGACGGCGATCAGGAGCCGGGGGTGGCGCAGGGCGTGGATCTCGCGCGCCAGCGCCGCGAGCTGCTCCGGCGACTCGTAGTTGCGGTGGAACAGGATGACGCCCCCCACCAGCGGATGGCGCAGGAGCTCGCGCGCAGCGGCGTCGAGCGCCAGGCCGTCGATGCCGACCATGAGGGGCCCGAGCATCTCAGCGCTCCCGCAGGCGCACGTCGAGGCGGTCGCGCAGGGCGTCGCCGAGTAGGTTGACGGCGAGCACCACGGCCGCCAGCGCGAGGCCCGGGACGAGCACCGCGTGCGGCGCCACCAGCAGGTAGCGCACCCCGTCGCGGATCATCGCCCCCCACGAGGCCTGCGGCGGCTGCACCCCGAGGCCGAGGAAGGAGAGCCCTGCCTCGGCCACCACCGCGGCGGCCACCCCGAAGGTGGCCTCGACCAGGAGCGGCGCCCACGCGAGCGGCAGCACGTGGCGCGCGACGATGCGCGCGGGCGGCGTGCCGAGGGCGACGGCCGCGAGCACGTGCTCGCGCCCGCGCAGGGCGAGCGCCTGCGCGCGCGCGAGCCGCGCATAGCCGGTCCAGCCGACGGCCGCGAGCGCCACGATCACGTTGCCGATCCCGGGGCCGAGGACGGCGGCGAGCGCGATGGCGAGCAGGATGCCCGGGAAGGCGAGGAAGACGTCCACGACACGCATGGCGGCGCCGTCCCAGCGCCCGCCGGCGTAGCCCGCGCAGAGGCCGAGGGCGGTGCCGAGGGTGGCCGAGACCGCGACGCTCGCCAGCGCGACCTCGAAGGAGACGCGCGCGCCGGCGAGGAGGCGCGCGAGTTGCGAGCGGCCGAGGTCGTCGCAGCCCAGTGGGCAGCCCGGGCTGCCGGGCGGGGCGAGGATGCGCTCGAGGGCGATCGCCCCGGCGTCTCCCGCGACCCACGGCGCGAGGAGGGCCAGGAGCGCCCAGAGCGCGACGACCACCGCCGCGAGGCGCACGCCCGTCCCTGCCCCGCTCCGCCTTCCGCCGCCGGTGCTCATGCCTCGCTCCGCACGCGCGGGTCGGCCCACAGGTAGACGAGGTCCGTCAGCAGGTTCACCGTGACGTAGCCCAGGCTGATGAGCAGCACGCAGCCCTGCACCACCGGGAAGTCGCGCTGCCCGATGGCCTCCACCATCAGCAGCCCCACGCCGGGCCAGGCGAAGACCGTCTCGGTGATGACGGCGCCGGCCAGGAGCCCGCCGAGCTGCAGCCCCATCACGGTCACGACCGGCAGCAGGGCGTTGCGCATGGCGTGCGCCCACAGCACGCGCGCCTCGCCGAGCCCCTTGGCGCGCGCCGCGCGCACGTAGTCCTCCCCGAGCACCTCGAGCAGGCTCGCGCGCACCATGCGTGTCAGCACCGCGGCGAGCGCCGTGCCCAGCGTGAGGGCGGGCAGCACCAGGGCCCCAGGCTCGTCGCGCCCGCTCACGGGCAGCCACCCCAGCCGCACCGAGAAGGCGAGCATCAGCAGCGGCCCGAGCCAGAAGTTCGGGATCGAGACGCCGAGGGAGGCGAAGGTCGTGGCGAGGCGGTCCCAGGCGCTCGCGCGCCGCAGCGCCGCGAGCGTGCCGAGGGGCAGCGCCAGCGCCACGGCCACCAGCCAGCCGGCGGCGGCGAGCTCGGCGGTGGCCGGCAGCCGCTCGGCCAGCAGCGCCGCCACGGGCCGCCCCGTGCGCAGGCTCTCGCCCAGGTCGAGGCGGAGCACGCCGCCGAGGTAGGCCGCGACCTGTGCGGCCACCGGGCGGTCGAGGCCGAGGGCGGCGCGCAGCGCCGCGCGGTCGGCCGCCGTCGCTCCCTCGCCCAGCATGGCGTCCACGGGGTCGCCCGGCACGAGGCGCAGCAGCACCGCGACGAGGCAGACCGCCGCGAGCGCCGTGAGCAGCGCCGCGAGCAGCCTGCGTGCGAGGGAGGCCGTCATGCCGCGGAGCGGCCCTCGCGGCGCGTCCGTTCCGGGCCCGAACCTGCGTCCGCCTTCACGGCGCGATGCGCTCGGCGAGCGCCTGCAGCCGCTCCTCGCCGCCCTCGTCCGTGAGGTGGCGCTCGGCGGCGGCGATCAGGGCGTTGACGTTGGTGCGGCTCGCGTCGTCCATGTCGTCGAAGGCCTCGTCGAGCCGGGTCTGGAAGCGGAAATGGCAGGCCTCGGGCAGGAGGTGGCGCACCACGTAGTCCACGGCGTCGCCCGCGCCGTCGAAGAGCACGTCGATGATGGCGCCGCTCGCCGCCCACTCCGCCATGCCCCAGGTGCGCGCGCTCTCCTCGTCGATGGGGCGGGTGGACTGGCCGGTCCCGAAGGAGGCGAGCACGAAGCCCTCCACCGGCACCCGGCGCGCCGCCGGGGCCTCGCGCTGGATGCGCATGGCCTCGGCGAGCGCGCAGGCCGCGGGGTTGTTGGCCACGACGCCGCCGTCGATGAGGGGCACGCGCGCCCGCCCGAGGCGCATCACGTGGGCCGGGAAGTAGGTGGGCGCCGAGGCCGAGGCCTTGCACACCTCCCACACGGGCAGCGCGCGGTAGCGCGCGCGTGTGTTCTTGAGCACGCGCGCCTGGCGGTTGAGCGTGTCGTAGGTGGTGACGAGCACGGGCTTGACCTTGAGCGCGCCGAAGGTGGTGCGCCCGAAGACCGCCTTCAGCACCCTGGCGAGGCCGTCGTCCTCGTACTTGGGCATCGACAGCCCCTCCTCCCACACGCGCCCGAGGCGGCCCCACAGGCGCCGTGCCCTGCCCGGGAAGACCTCGCCGCCGCGCTCGACATAGAGCTCGACGATCTCGCGCGCCGGCACGCCCTTGGCGATGCCGCAGCCGAGGATGCTGCCGGTGGAGGTGCCCGCGATCAGGTCGAAGCAGCGGTGCAGCGGCGCGCCCACCAGCTCCTCCAGGCGCGCGAGCCACACCGCGGTGATGACGCCGCGGATGCCGCCGCCGTCGAGCGAAAGGATCCGGTACCGCTGATCAATCCGCTGCGCGGATTGATCAGGGTTGAGGTGCTTCGCGGTCATCTTGATTTTCCTCCGTGTCGCCATGCACCTCCATGTGCATGGACCGTTCCGCGGCCATCCCTGGCCGCGGGGAAGCCCTGAAAAAATCAATTTTCAGGGCTTCCATCGGGTACCGTC
>WGBS01000289.1 GCA_015494165.1 Gammaproteobacteria bacterium
CGTTGTGGCGGCCGAGGAGCGGGAAGCGGCACTCGGCGAGCGGGCCCGCGGGGCCGCGCAGCCGCAGCCGCGTGCCTCCGGGGCCGGGCTCCCAGTCGGCGCTCCACTCGGCCTCGGCCGCGAGGCCGAAGCGCACCACCTCGCGCGCACCCTGGGCGAGGTCGCGCCACAGCGGCGCGTGCGCGTCGTCGGCGTTGTAGACCGCCACGCCGCGGCGCGCGGCCACCGCCTCGAGCAGCTCGCCCTTGCCGCGCGCGACCCCCGCCACGGTGCCGAAGCCCTCGAGGTGGGCGGGGCCCGCGTTGAGCACCACGCCGACGTCCGGCATGGCGAGGCCGGCGAGGTCGGCGATCTCGCCCGGCGCGCTGGCCCCGAGCTCCACCACCGCCCAGCGGTGGCCGGGGCTCGTGCGGCACAGGGTCAGCGGCACGCCGATGGCGTTGTTGAGGTTGCCGGCGGTGGCGAGGCCCGGGCCGGTGCGCGCGAGGATGCCGGCCGTGAGCTCCTTGACCGTGGTCTTGCCGCTGCTGCCCGTGAGCGCCACCACCGGCCCGCCGCAGCGCCCGCGCCACCAGCGCCCGAGGCGGCCGAGCGCCGCCCGCGTGTCGTCGACGACGACGAGCGGCAGCGTGCCGCCGGTCTCCTCCTCGACCAGCGCCGCCGCCGCGCCCCGGCCGGCGGCGTGGGCGACGAAGGCGTGGCCGTCGAAGCGCGGCCCGCGCAGGGCAACGAAGAGCTCGCCCGGCCGCACCGTGCGCGAGTCGGTGCTGACCCCGTCGACCTGCACGTCGGCGCCCGCCAGGCGCCCGCCCACGGCCTGCGCGATCTGGGCCAGGCGCACGCTCACGCCCCGGCCTCCCCGCCGAGGGCCGCCACCACCACCGCGCGGTCGCTGAAGGGCCGGCGCTCGTCGCCGACGATCTGGAAGCCCTCGTGGCCCTTGCCCGCGACGAGCACCGTGTCGCCCGGACGCGCGCGCCCGACGGCGTGGTGGATGGCCGCCTCGCGGTCGCGGATCACGTAGGCGCGGTCCGGGTCGCGCATGCCGGCGAGGATCTCGACCACGATCTGGGTGGCGTCCTCGCCGCGCGGATTGTCGTCGGTGACCACCACGTGGTCGGCGAGCGTCTCGGCCACGCGGCCCATGGCCGGGCGCTTGCCGCGGTCGCGCTCCCCCCCGCAGCCGAACACGCACCACAGCCGCCCGGCCGTGAGCGGGCGCAGGGCGGCGAGCGCCTGCTCGAGGGCGTGGGGGGTGTGGGCGTAGTCGACCACCACCAGCGGCGCGCCCGGGCCGCCGCCGAAGCGCTCCATGCGCCCGGGCGCGGCCCGCACGCGCGCGAGCCGCGCGCAGGCCTCCTCGACGGGCGTCTCGAGGCACAGCAGCACGGCGAGCGCGGCGAGCAGGTTCCAGGCGTTGAAGCGGCCGAGGAGCGGCGCCTCGATGCGGCCGGCGCCCCAGCTCGTCTCCACGTCCATGGCGATGCCGCCGGCGTCGGCGCGCAGGCCGCGGCCGACCACCCAGGCCGCGCCCGCCGGCACCTCGGTCTCGACGCCGTAGGCCACGAGCCGCGCCGTGCCCGGCGGCTCGGCCAGCCAGCGCGCGCCGGTGGCGTCGTCGGCGTTGAGCACGGCCCACTCGAGGCCCGGCCGCGCGAACAGCCGGCGCTTGGCGCGGGCGTAGGCCTCGACGTCGCCGTGGTAGTCGAGGTGGTCGCGCGTGAGGTTCGTGAGCACGGCGACGTCGAAGTCCACGCCTTCGATGCGCCCCTGGTCGAGGGCATGTGAGGAAACTTCCATCACCGCCCAGCGCGCGCCCGCGCGCCGCAGGTCATCGAGGCGCGCGTGCACCGTGACGGCGTCCGGGGTGGTGTGGCCGTCGCCGGCGAGCGCCCCCGGCAGGCCGTGGCCGAGGGTGCCCATGAGGCCGCAGCGCGCCGCGGGCCGGTCGAGTGCGCGGGCGAGGAAGTGCGCGCACGAGGTCTTGCCGTCGGTGCCCGTGACGCCGACCACGGCGAGGTCGCGCGAGGGGTGCAGGAAGAAGCGGTCGGCGATGAGGCCCGCGCGCTCGCCGAGGCGCTCGACCGGCACCAGCGGCACGCCCGCGACCTCGGCGGCGCCCGTGCCCGGGAAGGGCGGCTCCCAGGCGACCGCGGCGGCGCCCGCGGCGATCGCCTGGTCGAGGTGGGCGAGGCCGTGCGTACGCCGGCCGGCGCAGGCGAGGAAGAGGTCGCCGGGGCGCACGCGGCGGCTGTCGGCCGCCACGCCCGTGACGAGGACCTCCGCCGCGGGGCCGGCGTCGGCGAGGCCCGCGAGCAGCTCGCCCAGCCTGCGCCCCGGGAAGCGTGCGCGGTCGGGGGCCATCATGTCGCCGCCTCCGCCCCGAGCGCCACGCGCACCGGCCCGCGCGGGGCGTCCGGGGCGACGTCGAGCAGGCGCAGCGCCCCGGCCATGACGCGCGCGAAGACCGGCGCCGCCACCTCGCCGCCGTAGTAGCCGCCGGCGCGCGGCTCGTCGATCACCACCACCGCCACCAGCCGCGGCCGGCTCGCCGGCGCCATGCCGGCGAAGAGCGCCACGTAGCGGTGGTCGCTGTAGCCGCCGGGCTCGGCCTTGCGCACCGTGCCGGTCTTGCCGGCGACGCGGTAGCCCGGCACGGCCGCCCGGCGGCCGGTGCCGCCGGGCGCCACCACCGCCTCGAGCATGGCGCGCACCTGGCGGGCGACGCGCGCCGGCAGCACGCGCTCGCCGGCGGCCGCGCGCGTGCGCCGCAGCAGCGTCACCTCCGGCAGGCGCCCGTCGGCGGCGAGCGCCGCGTAGGCGCGCGCGAGCTGCAGCGCCGACACCGACAGCCCGTAGCCGAAGGCCGCCGTGGCCTGCTCGACGGCGTGCCAGCGGCGGTAGTCGGCGAGCACGCCGTGCGCCTCGCCCGGGAAGCCGCTGCCCGGCGCCTGACCGAAGCCGACGCGCGCGAGCACCGACCACAGCCGCCGCGCCGGCAGCGCCAGCGCGATCTTGGCCGCGCCCACGTTGCTCGAGCGGCGGATCACGCCCGTGACGTCGAGCAGGCCGTAGTTGCGCACGTCGCGCACCGTGGCGTCGGCCACGCGCAGGAACCCGGGCCCGGTGTCGACGGGCGTGTCCGGGCGGAAGCGGCCGCTCTCGAGGGCGGCGGCGACGGTGAAGGGCTTGACGGTGGAGCCGGGCTCGAAGACGTCGGTGACGGCGCGGTTGCGCCGCGCGGCGCGCGGGCCGCGGTCGCGGCGGTTGGGGTTGTAGGAGGGCTGGTTCACCATCGCGAGCACCTCGCCGGTGCGCGCATCGAGCACCACCAGCGAGCCGCCGCGCGCACGGTGGCGCAGCACGGCGGCCTTGAGCTCGCGGTAGGCGAGGTACTGCACGCGCCGGTCGAGGGCGAGGCGCAGGTCCCGTCCGGGACGCGCCGGGCGCAGGAGCGCGACGTCGCGCACGATGTGCCCGAGGCGGTCGCGCAGCACGCGCCGCGCACCGGGCGTGCCGCGCAGCCAGCGGTCCCAGGCGAGCTCGACGCCCTCCTGGCCGGCGTCGTCGATGTCGGTGAAGCCGAGCACGTGCGCCGTCACCTCGCCCAGCGGGTAGTAGCGCCGGTACTCGCGCTGCAGGTGCACGCCCGGGATGGCGAGCGAGCGAACGCGCTCGGCCGTGCGCGGGTCGACGTGGCGGCGCAGGTACACGAAGGCCCGATCGCGCCGCGCGGCGATGCGCCGCGCGAGCGCCGGGGCGGGCATGCCCAGCACGCGCGCGAGGCGCGCGAGCGCGCGCGCGTCGGCGGGCACGTCGCCCGGGTCGGCCCACACCGACTGGACCGGCGTGCTGATGGCGAGCGGCTCGCCGTTGCGGTCGGTGATCATGCCGCGGTGCGCGGGCACGGCGACCACGCGCAGGTGGCGCGCCTCGCCCTGGCGCTGCAGGAAGCCCGTGTTGAGCACCTGCAGGAAGACGGCGCGCCCGGCGAGCGCCACGGCGGCGAGCGCGAAGGCGCCCAGCAGCACGCGCCGGCGCGCAAGCGGCGCCGCAGCCTCCCCGCCCCTGTGCGGCCCGCGGCTCATGGCCTCACCACCACGATCTCCTCGGGGCGCGGCATGCGCATGTGCAGCCGCTCGCGCGCGAGGCGCTCGATGCGCGCGTGCGTCGCCCACGTGCTCTGCTCGAGCTGCAGCCTGCCCCACTCGACCTCGAGCGCGTCGCGCGCCCGCTCCAGGCGTACGAGCTCGCCGTACAGCCGCCGCGCCAGGTGGCTGGTGTAGACCACGCCCAGCGCCGAGGCGACCACGGCGAGCGCCAGCGCGGCCGGCAGCAGGCGCGTCCCGCTCATGCCGCGAGCCTCTCCGCCGCCCGCAGCACGGCGCTGCGCGCGCGCGGGTTGGCGGCCACCTCCGCCTCGCCCGGGCGCCGCGGCCGGCCCAGCAGGCGCAGCGTCGGGGGCGGCGCCGGCAGCCCCGGGGCGGGCGGCGCCGGGCGCGCCCGCGCGCGCAGGAAGCGCTTGACGATGCGGTCCTCGAGCGAGTGGAAGCTGATCACCGCGATGCGCCCGCCCGGGGCGAGCGCCTCCACCGCCTGCTCGAGACCCGCGCGCAGCGCCTCCAGCTCGCGGTTGACGTGGATGCGGATGGCCTGGAAGGTGCGCGTGGCCGGGTGCCGCCCGGGCTCGCGCCGCGGCACGGCGGCGGCCACCACCTCGGCCAGCTCGCGCGTGGTGCGCAGCGGGCGCGCGCGCACGATGGCGCGCGCGATGCGCCGCGCGTAGCGCTCCTCGCCGTAGTCGCGCAGCACGCGCGCGATCTCGCGCTCCGGGGCGCGGGCGAGCCATTCGGCGGCGCTCTCCCCCGCGGCGGGGTCCATGCGCATGTCGAGCGGGCCCTCGCGCAGGAAGCTGAAGCCGCGCGCGGGGTCCTCGAGCTGCGGCGAGGAGACGCCGAGGTCCATCAGCACGCCGTCGACGCGCCCGCGCCAGCCGCACGCGTCGAGGAGCTCGCCAAGGCGCGCGAAGGAGGCGTGCGCCACGTCCACGCGCGGGTCGGCGCCGAGCTGCGCGCGCGCGTGGGCCACCGCCTCGGGGTCGCGGTCGAGGACCAGCAGCCGCCCTTCGGGCCCGAGCCGCGCCAGGATCGCCCGGGCGTGCCCGCCGCGCCCGTAGGTCGCGTCCACGTAGCGCCCCTGCGCGCGCACGTCCAAGACCTCCAGCACCTCCTCCAGCAGCACCGGCCGGTGGTCCGGCGCCTCCGCCATGGGCCCTAGAGCGACAGCGAGGCGAGCTCCGGCGCGAGCGCCTCGGCCGCCTCGGCCTCCGCCTCCTTCAGCCAGGCCTCGCGCCGCTCGGTCCACGTGCCCTCGTCCCACAGCTCGAACTTGTTGCCCTGGCCGATCAGCACCACGCGCCGGTCCAGCCCGGCGAACTCGCGCAGCGGCGGCGGCACCAGGATGCGGCCGTGGCCGTCGAGCTCGCACTCGGTGGCGTGCCCGATCAGCAGGCGCTGCAGCCGCCGCGCCGCCGGGTTGAGGCTCGGCAGCCGCACCAGCTTGCGCTCGATCTCCTCCCAGTCCGGCAGCGGGTAGAGGAGCAGGCAGTGGTCGGGGTCCACGGTCGTCACCATCTGGCCGCCGCAGCGCTCGGCCAGGCGCTCGCGGTAGCGGCTGGGCATGGCCATGCGCCCTTTGGCGTCGAGCGTCAGGTGGTTGACCCCCCGGAACAAGCGCGCCCCCTTCGGTGGCCCGGGCCCCCATCACGTCCCACTTTCTCC
>WGBS01000290.1 GCA_015494165.1 Gammaproteobacteria bacterium
GCGCGGCCGACGGGCGTGGCGGCGATGGCATCGCCCGCGCCGCGCGGGCGGTAGTGCTCCTCGATGGCGACGGCGACCGCCTCGGGCTCGCCAAGTGCGACCTGGTCACGGAGATGGTGGGCGAGTTCCCGGAGCTGCAGGGCGTCATGGGGCGCTACTACGCCCTCCACGACGGCGAGCCCGAGGCGGTCGCCGTCGCCATCGAGGAGCACTACCGCCCGCGCGGCGCGGGCGATGCCATCGCCGCCACGCCCGTCGGCCGCGCCGTGGCGCTCGCCGACCGCCTCGACACCCTCGTCGGCATCTTCGCCTGCGGGCTGCGCCCGACGGGGGAGAAGGACCCCTACGGGCTGCGGCGCGCCGCCCTCGGGATCCTGCGCACCCTGGTCGAGGGCGGGCTCGACCTGGATCTCGCCCGCCTCGCCGAGGCCGCCGCGGACCTGCTGCCCGAGGGGCTCCCGCAGGCGGAGGGCGCGGCGGATGCCGCGGTGGACTTCGCCCTCGACCGCCTGCGCGCCTGGTACCAGGAGCGCGGGGTGCCGGTGGAGGTCTACGAGGCCGTCCGCGCGCGCGGCGTCACGCGCCCCCTGGACTTCGACCGGCGCGTGCGCGCCGTGCTCGCCTTCCGCGAGCTGCCGGAGGCCGAGGCCCTCGCCGCGGCCCACAAGCGCATCCGCAACATCCTGCGCCAGGCCGAGGAGAAGGGCCTCGCGGTGGCCGAGGCGGTGGACCCCACCCGGCTCGCCGAGCCCGCCGAGCGCGCCCTGCACGAGGCGGTCGCCCGTGCCGAGGCCGAGGTCGCCGCGCCGCTCGCCGCGGGCGACTACGAGGCGGTGCTGCGCCGGCTCGCCGCGCTGCGCGGGCCCGTGGACGCCTTCTTCGACCAGGTGCTGGTGATGGCCGAGGACGAGGCCGTGCGCGCCAACCGCCTGGCGCTGCTGCGCGCGCTCGCGGGGCTCTTCCTGGAGGTGGCCGACATCGGCCGCCTGCCCGGGGCCTGAGGCGGCCCCCCGGACGGCCCGCCGCGCGGACGGATCGCGCCGGCTTTCCGTACAATGTCCGGCCATGCTGCGGATCCTGTACTTCGGACGCCTGCCGGACCTGCTCGGACGCGCGAGCGAGGAGTTCGCGCTGCCCGCGGGCGTGGGCGACGTGCGCGGGCTGCTGGCGCACCTGCGCCGGCGCGGCGGGATCTGGGAGCGGGCGCTGGCCGAGGAGGCCGTGAAGGTGACCGTCAACCGCGAGTTCGCCTCGCCACAGACGCCGGTGGGCGACGGCGACGAGGTCGCCTTCGTCTCGGTGAGCCTGCGCTGAGGGGCGGAGAGGGGGCACGAACGCGATGAGCGAGCACGACGCGCGCAACGGGGGCGCCACGCCGCCCTCGGACTCCTACGACGCCATGCTGGCGGCGGTGCAGGCCTTCCACGACAAGCACCGCTTCCGCGAGACCGGGGGCGAGGAGCTCACCTACCGCGTGGCCCTCATGGCCGAGGAGCTGGGCGAGATCTCCGCCTGCGTCACCAAGGGCAAGCCGAAGGAGGCGCTCGCCGAGGAGTGCGCGGACCTGATGATCCTGCTCATCGGCACGGCCATCTCGGCGGGCTTCGACCTCAAGGCCGCCTTCTGGGAGAAGATGGCGCGCATCATGCGCCGCGAGTCGCGCATGATCGACGGGCGCATCCGCGTCTCGGAGTTCCGCGACTGAGCCGCCCCGTGGGCCGCCTCGTCATCCTGGACCGCGACGGGGTCATCAACGAGGACTCCGACGCCTACATCAAGTCGCCCGCCGAGTGGGTGCCCGTGCCGGGCAGCCTCGAGGCCATCGCACGCCTGACGGCGGCCGGCTGGCGCGTGGTGGTGGCCACCAACCAGTCCGGGATCGCGCGGGGGCTCTTCGACCTCGAGACCCTGGGGCGCATCCACGCGCGCATGCACCGGGCCGTGGCGGAGGCCGGCGGGCGCATCGAGGCGATCTTCTTCTGCCCGCACGGCCCCGAGGAGGGCTGCCGCTGCCGCAAGCCCGCCCCGGGCCTGTTCGAGGAGATCGCGGCCCGCTACCGCACCACCCTGGAGGGGGTGCCCGCCATCGGTGACTCCGCGCGCGACCTCGAGGCCGCGCGCGCCGCGGGCGCCCGGCCCGTCCTCGTGCGCACCGGCAAGGGGCGGCGTACGGAGGCCGCCGGCGGCCCCGCGCTCGAGGGCGTGCCGGTCTACGACGACCTCGCCACCGCGGTCGAGGCGCTGCTGCGGGAGGCGGGGTGAGGCGCGGGCCTGCGGCCACCGCCCTCGCCGCCGCGCGCTCGGGGGTGTTCTGGGCCGGCATGGCGGCGGCGACCGTGGTCTGGTCGCTGGTGAGCATCGCGGCGCGGCCGCTGCCCTTCGAGCGGCGCTTCCGCACGGTGGCGCAGTGGAACCGCTTCGTGCTCTGGTGGCTGCGGCTCACCTGCGGCCTCGGCTACCGTGTCGAGGGGCGCGAGCACCTGCCCCGCACGGGCGCGGCCGTGGTGCTCTCCAAGCACCAGTCGGCCTGGGAGACCATCGCCTACCCCGTCCTCTTTCCGCCGCAGGCGATCGTGCTCAAGCGCGAGCTGCTGCGCATCCCCTTCTTCGGCTGGGGCCTGGCGGTGCTCGAGCCCATCGCCATCGACCGCGGCTCGCCCCGCCAGGCCCTCAAGCAGCTCATCGACCAGGGCGTGCCGCGCCTGCGCCAGGGGCGCTGGATGGTGATCTTTCCCGAGGGCACGCGCGTGCGCCCCGGCGAGCGCCGGCCCTACCAGCCGGGCGGCGCCATGGTCGCCATCAAGGCGGGGGTGCCGGTGGTGCCGGTGGCGCACGACGCCGGCCGCTACTGGCCGCGGCGCGGCTGGATCAAGTGGCCCGGCACGGTTCGGGTCGTCATCGGCCCGCCCATCGCCACGGCGGGCCGCAAGGCGCAGGAGGTGACGGCCGAGGCCGAGGCCTGGATCGAGGCCACCTGCGCGCGCCTCCTAGCGGAGGACGGCGCCGGTTAATGTTCCTCAGACGTCGAGGTTGGCGACGAAGAGGGCGTTGCGCTCGATGAAGGCCCGGCGGGGCTCGACGTGGTCGCCCATGAGGGTGGTGAAGATCTCGTCGGCGGCGACCGCGTCCTCGATCTGCACCTGCAGCAGCCGGCGGGTCTCGGGGTTCATGGTGGTCTCCCAGAGCTGGTCCGGGTTCATCTCCCCGAGGCCCTTGTAGCGCTGGATGGTGAGCCCGCGGCGCGCCTCGGCCAGCAGCCACTCGATGGCCTGGCGGAAGCTCGCGACCTCCAGGCGCCGCTCGCCGCGCGCGACCCAGGCCCCCTCCCCGAGCAGGCCCTCGAGGCGGCGGCCGAGGTCGGCCATGGCCTCGTACTCGGCCGAGAGGAAGAACTCGCCCGGCAGCACCTGCTCGGTCGTGACGCCGTGGAGCGTGCGGCGCACGCGCAGGTGGTAGCCCTCGGTGTCCTCGGCCGCGGTCTCGAGGCTGAGCGCGTAGCGCGCGCCGCCGTCGGCGTTGACGCGCGCCTGCAGGGCCTCCACCCAGGCGGCCATGCGCCGGGGGTCGAGACGCGCCTCCTCCTCGGGCGCGGGCACGTGGACGAGCTTCTCCAGCAGGGTGCGGTCGTAGCGCCGCGCGAGGCGGTCGATCGCCGCCATCACCGCCAGCCAGTCGCGCGCGAGCGACTCCAGCGCCTGGGGCGAGAGCGGCGGCGCCTCGCGCTCCACGTGCAGGCGCGCCCCGTCGAGGGCGATCTGGAGGAGCAGCGCCTGGAGCGCGGCGTCGTCCTTAACGTATTGATCTTGCTTTCCTTTTTTGACCCGATAGAGCGGCGGCTGGGCGATGTAGACGTGCCCGCGCTCGATCAGGGGCGCCATCTGCCGGTAGAAGAACGTGAGCAGCAGCGTGCGGATGTGGGCGCCGTCCACGTCGGCGTCCGTCATGATGATGATGCGGTGGTAGCGCAGCTTGTCCGGGTTGAAGTCGTCCTTGCCGATGCCGCAGCCGAGCGCCGTGATCAGCGTCGCCACCTCCTGGGAGGACAGCATCTTGTCGAAGCGCGCCTTCTCGACGTTGAGGATCTTGCCCTTGAGCGGCAGCACTGCCTGATAGCGGCGGTCGCGCGCCTGCTTCGCCGAGCCCCCCGCCGAGTCGCCCTCGACGATGAAGAGCTCCGAGCGCGCCGGGTCCTTCTCCTGGCAGTCGGCGAGCTTGCCCGGCAGGCCCGCCACGTCCAGCACCCCCTTGCGGCGCGTCATCTCGCGCGCCTTCCGGGCCGCCTCGCGCGCGCGCGCGGCCTCGACGATCTTGCCGACGATCGCCTTGGCGTCGGCCGGGTGCTCGAGGAGGAAGGCCTGCAGGTGCTCCGCCACGGCGGACTCCACCACCCCCTTGACCTCGGAGGAGACCAGCTTGTCCTTGGTCTGCGAGGAGAACTTCGGGTCCGGGACCTTGACCGAGAGCACCGCGGTGAGCCCCTCGCGGGCGTCGTCGCCCGTGAGCTGGACCTTGGCCTTCCTGGCGATGCCCTCGGCCTCCACGTACTGGTTGATGGTGCGCGTGAGCGCCGCGCGGAACCCGGCGAGATGCGTGCCGCCGTCACGCTGCGGGATGTTGTTAGTGAAGCAGAAGATGTTCTCCTGGTAGGAGTCGTTCCACTGCATGGCCACCTCCACGCCGATCCCCTCGCGCTCCGTGCGGAAATAGAAGACGTGGGGGTGGATGGGGGTCTTGTTGCGGTTGAGGTGCTCGACGAAGGCGCGAATGCCGCCCTGGTACTCGAAGACGTCGCTCTTGCCCGTGCGCTCGTCCGTGAGCTTGATGCGCACGCCCGAGTTCAGGAAGGAGAGCTCGCGCAGCCTGCGGGCGAGCACGTCGTAGTGGAACTCGATGTTCTTGAAGACCTTGGGGCTGGGCTTGAAGCGGATCTCGGTGCCCGTGCGGTCGGTCTCGCCGATGGCGCGCAGCGGCGCCACCGGGCGGCCGTCGCGGTACTCCTGGTACCAGATGCGCCCGTCGCGGCGGATGGTGAGCTTGAGCACCTCGGAGAGCGCGTTGACCACCGAGACGCCCACCCCGTGCAGGCCGCCCGAGACCTTGTAGGCGTTCTCGTCGAACTTCCCGCCCGCGTGGAGGACGGTCATGATGACCTCGGCCGCCGAGCGCCCCTCCTCGGGGTGGATGTCCACCGGGATGCCGCGCCCGTTGTCGATCACGGTCACGGACTCGTCGCTGTGGATGATGACCGAGATCTCGGTGCAGTACCCGGCCAGGGCCTCGTCGATGGCGTTGTCCACCACCTCGAAGACCATGTGGTGCAGGCCGGTGCCGTCCTCGGTGTCCCCGATGTACATGCCGGGACGCTTGCGGACGGCGTCGAGGCCGCGCAGGACCTTGATCGCGCTGGAGTCGTAGCGGGCGGCGGGTTCCTGTGCCATGGCTCCGCGGGCGCCGGGCGCCCGGTCTCCCCGGAAATTCAGCGCATTATATCATAGGTGTGCCCCTTTGGCCGGGCGCGACCGCCCCCTGTTCCACGTGGAACACGCGCACGTCGGGCCAGGCGCCCGCCGGGAAGGCCCCCATCTCCACCGCGGTGGCGATCGCCTGGGCGCCGGTGGCCGCGAGCAGCTCCGCGGCGCGCGCCCGCCGCTCCGCGTCGAGCTCCGCGGCCAGGTCGTCGACCAGCAGCACGCCTGCGGCACCCGCCTCCGCCGCCACGCGCGCCGCGGCGAGGGCCATGGCCAGCGCCAGCAGCTTCTGCTGGCCGCGGGAGAGCATCCGGCGTGCCGGCCGCCCCTCCACGGTGAGGCGCAGGTCCATGGCGTGGGGCCCGGTGCGGCAGAATCCCAGCGCTCGTTCCGCGGCGGCCGCCGCCGCGAGCGCCTCGCCCAGGCCGAGCCCGCGGCCCCAGCCGCGGTGGTAGCCGACGCGCACGGACGGCAGCGGCCCCAGCGCCTCCAGCGCCCCCGCCAGCGCCCGCTCCCAGCTTGGGAGCCACCCCGCGCGCAGCGCCTCCAGCGCCTCGCCGGCCTCCGCCAGCGTGCGGCCCCACGGCCGCAGCTCCGCCTCGCGCGCCCCCCGCCGCAGGAGGGCATTGTACTGGCGCAGCGCCCGCCGGTAGCGCCGCCAGAGATCGAGATAGCCCGGTTCCACGTGGAACACGCCCCAGTCCACGAGCTGGCGGCGCTCGCCGGGGCCGCCCTCGACCAGCGCCACGGTCCCCGCGTGGACGGCCCACACGCGCAGGTGGCCCGCCAGGAACGCGGCGCTGCGCCCGCGCTGCACCCCGACCCGCACCTCCGTCTCGCCGCCGTGGCGCCCGAGCGCCACCCACCGGCGGCCCCCGACCGATTCGACCTGACCCCGCACCACGAAGCCCGGCTCGCCCCGGCGCACCGCCTCCTCCAGCGAGGGCGTACGGAAGGAGCGCCCGCGCGCCAGCACGTGCACCGCCTCGAGCACGCTCGTCTTCCCGCTCGCGTTAGGCCCCACGATCAGGTTCAGGCCCGGACCGAGCGCGAGCCGCACCTCCCGCAGGACGCGGAAGGCGCGTACCTCCAGCTCCAGGAGACGCATCGTCTGCGGGCGAAGCCCCCTTCGGGGCCGCCGCGCCCTCACAGGCGCATGGGCATCACGACGTAGCGGCAGCCCTCCGCCCCGGGCGCCGTGATGAGGCAGCTGCTGTTCGCGTCCGTGAAGCTCGCCTCCACCGTCTCGCCCGGCAGTGCCGAGAGCACGTCGAGCAGGTAGCCGACATTGAAGCCGATGGTCAGGGGACCGCCCTGGTAGCGCACCTCGAGCTCCTCCTCGGCCTCCTCCTGCTCCGGGTTGTGGGCCTGGATGCGCAGGGTCCCGTCCTCCATCTGCAGGCGCACGCCGCGGTACTTCTCGTTGGAGAGGATCGAGGCGCGTCCCAGGGCCTCGCGCAGGGCCTCGCGGTCCGCCGTCAGGTGCCGCTCGCCCCCCGCCGGGATCACGCGCCGGTAGTCCGGATAGCGCCCGTCGATGAGCTTGGCCGTGAAGCGCACCCCGGGTACGAGCACCCGCAGGTGATTGGTGCCGAGCTCCAAGGTGGCCGGCTCGTCCGCGTCGCCGAGCACCCGCAGCAGCTCCGACACCGCCTTGCGGGGCACGATCACCTGCTGGGTGCCGGGCGAGGAGACCGCGACCGCGCGCTCGCAGCACGCGAGGCGATGGCCGTCCGTCGCTACCGCCGCGAGGCGACCCTCCGACACCTCCAGCAGGAGCCCGTTGAGGTAGTAGCGCACGTCCTGGTGCGCCATCGAGAAGTGGGTGCGCTCGATGAGCTCGCGCAGCAGGCCCTGCGGGACCTCCAGCGTCTGCGCCGCCTCCAGCCGCTCCATCGTCGGGAAGGTGTCGGGGGCGAGCGCGGCGAGCACGAAGCGGCTGCGGCCGGAGCGCACCGTCACGCGCTCTCCCTCGGCGACGAGCGTGATCTCGCTCCCTTCCGGCAGGGCGCGGCAGATGTCGAGGAGCTTGCGCGCCGGCACCGTGGTGCGGCCCGGCTCCTGCGCCGGCACCTCGGCCTCGGCGGAGATCTCCACCTCCAGGTCCGTCGCCGTGGCCGTCAGGCGGCCGTCCTCGGCCACGAGCAGCACGTGACCGAGGATCGCCATCGTCTGGCGACGCTCCACCACGCCGCCGACGAGCTGCAGCGGCCGCAGCAGCGTCTCGCGTTCGACCGAGATCTTCATGGGCCTCCCCGCGCCGCCCCCCTGCGGGCGGCTCTGTAATTGAGATCCTGAGATCTACCGGTTGTCGTCATTGGGCCTGTGGGCACCTGCGCGAAGGCTAGAAGTGTTTTTTAAATCAATAGGTTATATTTCAACCCGGCTGTGGATGGAACCGCCGCCGGCCGGTGGACATTCTGTGCATGGGCCATGCGGGCGGGTTTGTCCACAGCCTGTCCCCAGCATTGTCGCTCATGTGCTCAGGATCCGCAGCAGGTTGCTGAAGTCCTCGGCGATGCGGGGATCCGTCTCGCGCAGCTCCCGCACCTTGCGGCAGGCGTGCAGCACCGTCGTGTGATCGCGCCCGCCGAAGGCCTGGCCGATCTCCGGCAGGCTGTGGCTGGTGAGCTCCTTGGCGAGCGCCATCGCCACCTGCCGCGGGCGCGTGATGGAGCGGCTGCGCCGGGCCGAGGTCAGGTCCGAGACGCGGATCTTGTAGTACTCGGCCACGGTGCGCTGGATGTTGTCGATGGTGACGAGCTTGTCCTGGAGCGCCAGCAGGTCGCGCAGCGCCTCCTTCGCGAACTCGAGCGTGATCGGGCGCCCCGTGAAATGGGCGTTGGCGATCACGCGCTTGAGGGCGCCCTCGAGGTCCCGGATGTTGGAGCGGATGCGCTTGGCGATGAAGAAGGCGACCTCGTGCGGGAGCTCCACGCCCGCCTGCTGCGCCTTGTTCATGAGGATCGCCACGCGCGTCTCCAGCTCCGGGGGCTCGATCGCCACCGTCAGGCCCCAGCCGAAGCGCGACTTGAGCCGGTCCTCGAGCCCGCCCACCTCCTTGGGGTAGCGGTCGCAGGTCAGGATCACCTGCTGCTGGCTCTCGAGCAGGGCGTTGAAGGTGTGGAAGAACTCCTCCTGCGAGCGCTCCTTGCCGGCGAAGAACTGGATGTCGTCGATGAGCAGCGCGTCGACCGAGCGGTAGAAGCGCTTGAACCGGTTGATGGCCTCGCCCCCGCCCTGGATCGCCTTGACCATGTCCTCCACGAAGCGCTCCGAGTGGAGGTAGATCACGCGCGCCTCGGGGTCGAGGCGTCGCATCAGGTTGCCGACGGCGTGCATCAGGTGGGTCTTGCCGAGCCCCGTGCCCCCGTAGATGAACAGGGGGTTGTACGCGCGGCCGGGATTCTCCGCCACCTGGATGCTGGCCGCGCGCGCGAGCTGGTTCGACTTGCCCTCGACGAAGGTCTCGAAGGTGTACTCGGGGTTGAGGGCGCTGCCCCACAGGGGCTCGGGGCGTCCCTGGCGCCCGTTGCCCGCCGCGGTCGCCGTGGTCGCGCTGCTGCCCACCTCCAGGCACAGGCGCAGGTTGCCGCGGCCCTCCTGGTCGACGATCTCCGCGATGCGCTCCAGGAAGTGGTCGCGGACCCAGTCGAGCACGAAGCGGTTGGGCGCGAGCAGGCGCAGCGTGCCGCCGTTCTCGACCGCCTGCAGCGGCCGGATCCAGGTGTTGAACTGCTGCTCCGTGAGCTCCCCCTCGAGACGCGAGACGCAATGCTTCCAGACGGGGCTGTTCACCGCCGGGTGGTCCTCCCGCTTGGGCCGGCCGGGTGCCGGTCGTGGTCTTGTCCGTGTCGTTGTTCTGGGCGCGGCCGCGGGCGCCGGCCGCGGGGCGAGACGCGTTGCACGCCGCGCCCGCAGTAAAGAATGGCGCGAGTCTACTGCGCGCCCCGGGCCGTTTCCATCCCCGCCGCACGACAACCCTGTCAAGGGCGCGCGCGGTGCGCGGGCCGCGCGCAAGCGCCCGTCCCGGCGCGCGGTTGACACCGTCGCGAGCGCGCCGCTAACCTTCGCCGTTCCGCGCGGCCGGGCCGAGGCTCGCCGCAGCGCTGCCGGAGAGTCGCGAGCCATGAAGCGAACCTTTCAGCCCAGCAACATCCGCCGCAAGCGCACCCACGGCTTTCGCGCGCGCATGCGCACCAAGGCGGGGCGGCGGGTGCTGAAGGCGCGGCGCGCCAAGGGGCGCAAGCGTCTCACGCCCTGACGCCATGGCACGTGCCCCGGGGCTCCGAACGCTTCCCCCGGCGTGCCCGCCTCCTGACCTCGGAGGAGTTCCGGCGGGTCTTCCGCACGGGACGCCGCCTGCCTGCCGGCCCGCTCGTGGTGATCGTGGCTGAGAACGGCCGCGGGCACCCGCGTCTCGGGCTGGCGATCTCGCGCCGCCATGCGCGGCGCGCGACCGCCCGCAACCGCCTGCGGCGCATCGTGCGCGAGAGCTTCCGCCGGGCGCAGCGCCGCCTGCCGGCCGTGGACGTCGTGGTCACCTCGCGTCCCGGCGCCGCGCAGGCCTCGAACCGGGCCCTGTTCGCCGCGCTCGAGCGCTGCTGGGAACGGCTCGCCCGCGAGCGCCCGCGGCCGGTGCCGGAGGCCTGAGCGCCATGCGCGCCCTGCTCCTTGCCCTGATCCGCGCCTACCGCTACCTGCTGAGCCCCTGGCTCGGCGGGCACTGCCGCTTCCACCCCACGTGCTCGGCCTATGCCCTGGAGGCGATCGAGCGGCACGGGGCGCTGCGTGGGGGCTGGCTCGCGCTGCGGCGCATCGCCCGCTGCCACCCCTGGCACCCCGGGGGGCTCGATCCGGTGCCGGAACCCGGAGCGCGCCGGCATGGATAACGTGCGGCTGCTCCTCTGGGGTGCGCTCGCGCTCGCCCTGATCCTCGCCTGGGAGGCCTGGCAGCGCGACTACGGGCCGCGTCCAGAGCCGCCCGCACCTCCCGCGGCCCAGCAGGGAGCGGCCGGCGGCAGTGCCGGACCCACGGCCCGGCCCGCCGACGTTCCGGAGGGGCCGGCCTCCCCTGAGGCGCCTCCGGCGGGGGCGCAGACCCCCGGCCGCGGCCTGCCGTCCGCCGGCCGGGTGCGGGTCGAGACCGACGTGGTGCGCGCCGAGCTCGACCTGCGCGGCGGCGACCTCAGGCGGCTCGACCTGCTGCGCTATCCGGTGGCCGTCGACCGCCCGGACGAGCCCTTCCGTCTCATGGACGACACCGGCCCCCGGCTCTACGTCGCCCAGAGCGGCCTGCTCGGCCCCGGGAGCCGCGCCCCCACCCACCACGCGCGCCTGCGCGCCGCCGCCGACCGTTACGGGCTCGCCGCCGGCGCCAAGGAGCTGGTCGTGCCCCTCGTGTGGGAGGGGCCGGGCGGCCTGCGCGTGGAGAAGCGCTACGTCTTCCGGCGCGGCGACTACCTCGTGCGCGTCGAGCAGCGCGTGATCAACGGCAGTGGCGAGCCCTGGCGCGGCCGCGCCTACTTCCAGCTCCAGCGCGGCGCCGGCGCCGACCCCTCCAAGTCGCGCTTCCTGTACACCTACCTCGGCGCCGCCTACTACACGCCCGACGACCACTACGAGAAGCTGCCGTTCAAGGAGCTCGCCGAGCGCCCCCTCGCGCGCGACGTGCGCGGCGGCTGGGTGGCGATGGTGCAGCACTATTTCCTCGGCGCCTGGATCCCGCCCGAGGCCCAGACCGTGCGGCTCTACTCGCGCGTGCTGGACGGGCCGCGCTACGTGGTGGGCGTCGTCACGCCGCCCCAGGTGGCGCCGCCCGGCGGCGAGACCGTGTTCGCCGCCGAGCTGTGGGCCGGCCCCAAGCTCCAGGAGCGGCTCTCCGAGGTCGCCGAGGGCCTCGAGCTCACGGTCGACTACGGCATCCTCACGGTGCTCGCCAAGCCGCTCTTCTGGCTCCTCAAGCTCATCCACGGCGTGGTGGGCAACTGGGGCTGGGCCATCGTGCTGCTCACGCTCCTGATCAAGCTCGCCTTCTACAAGCTCTCGGAGACGAGCTACCGCTCGATGGCCAAGATGAAGAAGCTCGCCCCGCGGCTGCAGGCCCTCAAGGAGCGCTACGGCGACGACAAGCAGCGTCTCAACCAGGCGATGATGGAGCTCTACCGCAAGGAGAAGATCAACCCGCTCGGCGGGTGCCTGCCGATCCTGGTGCAGATCCCGGTCTTCATCGCCCTCTACTGGGTGCTGCTCGAGAGCGTGGAGCTGCGCCAGGCGCCCTTCCTGCTCTGGATCCGCGACCTCTCCACGCCCGACCCCTACTACGTCCTGCCGGTCCTCATGGGCATCAGCATGTTCCTGCAGCAGCGCCTCAACCCCACGCCCATGGACCCCGTGCAGGCGAAGGTCATGATGGCCCTGCCGGTGCTGTTCACGGTCTTCTTCGCCTTCTTCCCCTCGGGGCTGGTGCTCTACTGGCTCACCAACAACGTGCTCTCGATCGCCCAGCAGTGGGTGATCAACCGCCGTCTCGGCGCCACCTGAGCCGCGCTCCGCGCACCCGGCCATGACCGCTGCCGCCGGGACCGAGACCATCGCCGCGATCGCCACCCCGCCCGGGACGGGCGGCATCGGCATCGTGCGCGTCTCGGGGCCGGCGGTGCCCGACATCGCCCGCGGCGTCCTCGGCGGCCTGCCGCCGCCGCGCCGCGCCGTGCTGCGCGCCTTCCGCGCGGCCGACGGCGAGACCCTCGACCGTGGCATCGCCCTTTACTTCCCGGCGCCCGCGAGCTACACGGGCGAGGACGTGCTCGAGCTGCAGGGCCACGGGGGCCCCGCCGTGCTGGACCTGGTGCTCGCGCGGGTGCTGGCCCTCGGCGCGCGGCCCGCGCGGCCGGGCGAGTTCACGGAGCGCGCCTTCCTCAACGGCCGCCTCGACCTCGCCCAGGCCGAGGCCGTGGCCGACCTGATCGAGGCGGCGAGCGCCGAGGCGGCCCGCGCCGCGCTGCGCAGCCTCGAGGGCGCGCTCTCGCGCCGGGCGCGGGCGCTCTCGGAGCGCCTCGCCGCGCTGCGCGTCGAGGTCGAGGCGGGCCTCGACTTCCCGGAGGAGGACGTGGAGGCCGCCGGCCTCGACGCCGTGGGCGAGGGCATCGGCGCGGCCCTGCGCGAGCTCGAGGGGCTCCTCGCCGGCGCCGCGCGGGGCCGCGCCCTGCGCGAGGGGCTCACGGTGGTGATCGCGGGCCGGCCCAACGTCGGCAAGTCGAGCCTGCTCAACGCGCTCGCCGGCTGCGAGGCGGCCATCGTCACCGACGCGCCCGGGACGACGCGCGACCTCGTGCGCGAGCGCATCGTCGTCCACGGGATGCCGGTGCACGTGGTCGACACCGCCGGGCTGCGCGAGGCGCGCGACGCCGTCGAGCGCGAGGGCGTGCGGCGCGCGCGCGAGCAGGCCGGGCGCGCCGACCGCGTGCTGCTCGTGATCGACGACGCGGCGGGCTGGACGGAGGACGACCGCGCCGCGCGCGCGGCGCTGCCGGAAGGCGTGCCGGTCACGGTGGTGCGCAACAAGGTGGATCTGTCGGGCCGCACACCGGGGCCCGCCGGCGAGGAGGCGGGCATGCCCGTGCTCGCGCTGTCGGCCCGCACCGGGGCGGGGCTGGAGGCCCTGCGCGAGCACCTCGCGCGGCTCGCGGGGCTCGGTGCCGGCGCCGAGGGAGTGTGGATGGCGCGCCGCCGCCACCTCGAGGCCTTGGAGCGGGCGCGCGAGGCCCTCGAGGCCGCCCGCGCCGAGGCCGGAGCCGGCCGGCAGGAGCTGGTGGCCGAGGGCCTGCGGCTCGCCCACCGCGCCCTCGGCGAGCTGACGGGCGAGTTCACGACCGAGGAGCTCCTCGGGCGCATCTTCTCGAGCTTCTGCATAGGAAAATAGTGTGCGGTGGACAGTGGACGATGGACGGTGAGGATGGCCGCGGGGACCGGGCC
>WGBS01000291.1 GCA_015494165.1 Gammaproteobacteria bacterium
CCGGGTGGCGCGCGCGGGCCTCGGCGGCCGGCAGCACGGCGGCGATGCGCGAGCCCTCGACGACGACGGCGTGGTCCTCGAGCACGGCGCCCTCGGGCTCGACGGGGATCACCCAGCGGGCGCTCACGACCAGCGTGGCGGACATGGTGGGCAAGTGTACGGCGTGCGGTGGACGGTGGACAGTGGAGGCGGGGGGCGACGGATGCCGCAGGCGGCCCCCTGCCGTAAACTCCGGGCCGCGAGCGGCACATCTGGACGGAAGCCCTTCAGGGCTTCCCCGCGGCCAGGGACGGCCGCGGGAGGGTCCGTGCACATGGAAGTGCATGACGATACACGGAGAAATCAAAATGGCCGCGAAGCACCTTAGCGCTGATCAATCCGCGTAGCGGATTGATCAGAGTTTCCGGGCGAATGAGGCACGAGAAGCAAGCGGGCGAGCGCGTCCGCGCCCTGGAATGGACGGGCGCGGCGCTGCGCCTGCTCGACCAGCGGCTCCTGCCGCACGAGGCGCGCTGGGTCGAGGCGCGCAGCGCCGGCGAGGTCGCGGCGGCCATCCGCGACATGGTGGTGCGCGGCGCGCCGGCGATCGGCATCGCCGCGGCGTACGGAGCGGCGCTCGCGGTGCGCGCCCACGCCGCGGGGCCCGCCGGAGACTGGAGGCCCGCCTTCGAGGCGGAGCTGCGCGGCCTGGAGCGGGCGCGGCCCACCGCGGTCAACCTGCGCTGGGCGCTCGTGCGCATGCGGCGCCGGCTGGATGCGGCGCTCGTCGCCGGCGAGGACCCGGCGGCGGCGCTCGAGGCCGAGGCCCGCGCCATCCACGCCGAGGACGTCGCCGCCAACCGCCGCATGGGCGCGCTCGGGGCGGCGCGCCTCGGCGGACGCTGCGCCGTGCTAACCCACTGCAACACGGGGGCGCTCGCCACCGGCGGCTGGGGCACGGCGCTCGGCGTGGTGCGCAGCGCCCACGCGGCCGGCCTCATCGAGCACGTCTACGCGGACGAGACCCGGCCCTGGCTGCAGGGCGCGCGCCTGACGGCCTGGGAGCTGGTGCAGGAAGGCATCCCCGTGAGCCTCGTCGCGGACGGCGCCGCCGCCTGGCTGCTGCGCCAGGGCGGGGTGCGCTGGGTGATCGTGGGCGCCGACCGCATCGCCGCCAACGGCGACGTCGCGAACAAGATCGGCACCTACGGCCTCGCGCTGGCCGCGCGCCGCCACGGCGCGGGCTTCATGGTGGTGGCGCCGCTCTCCACCCTCGATCCCGACACCCCGGACGGCCACGGCATCGCGATCGAGACGCGCCCGGCGGACGAGCTGCTCGCCTGCGGCGGGCGGCGTGTGGCGCCCGAGGGCGCCGGCGCCTGGAACCCGGTCTTCGACGTCACGCCCGCGGAGCTCGTCGACGTGCTGGTGACGGAGGCGGGCGTGGTCGAGCACCCGGACCGGGTGCGCATCGGCGCGCTGCTCGCGCGCGCCGGTGCGGAGCGCGGCTGAGCGGCGCGGCCCGCCGGCCCTGCGGCCCGCGACGCGCGGGCCGGCACCCCGGCACGGGCCGGCGCGCCGTCCGTGGTAGAATTTTGCGGATTTCCCGACGCCGGCCCCCGCGGCAGCGCCGCGACGGGGCCGCGTCCGTTCCAGACAGCCGGAAACCCTGCCGATGAGCGAGTACGCCCGCGAAGTCCTGCCGGTCAATCTCGAGGACGAGATGCGGCAGTCCTACCTCGATTACGCCATGAGCGTGATCGTGGGCCGCGCCCTGCCGGACGTGCGCGACGGCCTCAAGCCCGTGCACCGGCGCGTGCTCTACGCCATGCACGAGCTCGGCAACGACTGGAACAAGCCCTACAAGAAGTCCGCGCGCATCGTCGGCGACGTCATCGGTAAGTACCACCCCCACGGCGACGCCGCCGTCTACGACACCATCGTGCGCATGGCGCAGCCCTTCTCCATGCGCTACCCGCTCATCGACGGGCAGGGCAACTTCGGCTCCATCGACGGCGACGCGCCGGCGGCCATGCGCTACACCGAGGTGCGCATGAGCCGCATCGCCCACGAGCTCCTTGCCGACATCGACAAGGAGACCGTGGACTTCATGCCCAACTACGACGGCTCCGAGCAGGAGCCCACGGTCTTCCCGGCGCGCATTCCCAACCTGCTCATCAACGGCTCCTCGGGCATCGCGGTCGGGATGGCGACCAACATCCCGCCGCACAACCTGCGCGAGGTGATCGACGCCTGCGTCGCCTTCATCGACGACCCCGAGATCACGGTCGAGGGCCTCATGCGCCACCTGCCGGGCCCGGACTTCCCCACGGCCGGCATCATCAACGGCGCGCGCGGCATCCGCGAGGCCTACCGCACCGGGCGCGGGCGCATCCACGTGCGCGCCCGCGCCCACGTCGAGCGCGACGACGGCGGCCGCGAGACCATCGTCGTCACCGAGCTCCCCTACCAGGTGAACAAGGCGCGCCTGCTCGAGAAGATCGCCGAGCTCGTGCGCGAGCGGCGCATCGAGGGCATCTCCGAGCTGCGCGACGAGTCGGACAAGGAGGGCCTGCGCGTCGTCATCGAGCTCAAGCGCGGCGAGGTCGGCGAGGTGGTGCTGAACAACCTCTACCAGCACACCCAGCTCGAGACCGTCTTCGGCATCAACATGGTCGCGCTGGTGGACGGCCAGCCGCGCCTGCTCGACCTGCGCCAGCTCATCGAGGCCTTCGTGCGCCACCGCCGCGAGGTGGTGACCCGGCGCACGGTGTACGAGCTGCGCAAGGCGCGCGAGCGGGTCCACGTCCTCGAGGGGCTCGCGGTGGCGCTCGCCAACATCGACGAGGTCATCGCCCTCATCAAGGCCTCTCCCAGCCCGGCCGAGGCCAAGGCGGCGCTGCGCGCGCGCGTGTGGGCCCCGGGCGTGGTCACGGAGATGCTCGCGCGCGCCGAGGGCGTGGACTCGCGCCCGGAGGGCCTGGAGCCCGGCGCCGGGCTCGGCGAGGAGGGCTACCGGCTGTCCGAGGCGCAGGCCCAGGCCATCCTCGACCTGCGCCTGCACCGCCTCACGGGCCTGGAGCAGGACAAGATCGTCCAGGAGTACGGCGAGCTGCTCGAGACCATCCGCGGGCTCATGCTCATCCTCGCCGATCCGCGGCGCCTCATGGCGGTGATCCGCGAGGAGCTGGTCGAGATCCGCGAGCGCTACGGCGACGAGCGCCGCACCGAGATCCGCGAGACGCACGAGGACCTCTCGGTCGAGGACCTCATCACCGAGGAGGACGTGGTCGTCACCCTCTCGCACGCGGGCTACGCCAAGGCGCAGCCCGTGGCCGACTACCGCGCCCAGCGCCGCGGCGGGCGGGGCCGGCGCGCGGCGCGCGTGCGCGAGGAGGACTTCATCGAGAAGCTGTTCGTCGCCAACACGCACGACACGCTGCTGTGCTTCTCGAGCCGCGGCCGCCTCTACTGGCTCAAGGTCTACGAGCTGCCGATGGTGGGCGGCGCCGCGCGCGGCAGGCCCATCGTCAACCTGCTGCCGCTGGAGGAGGGCGAGCGCATCAGCACGGTGCTGCCGGTGCGCGACTACACCGAGGGCCGCTACGTGTTCATGGCCACCGCCCTCGGCACGGTCAAGAAGACGCCGCTGGCGGACTTCTCGCGCCCGCGTGCGAGCGGCATCATCGCCTGCGAGCTGCGCGACGGAGACGAGCTGGTCGACGTCGCCCTCACCGACGGCACGCGCGAGGTCATGCTGCTGAGCGACGCGGGCAAGGCCATCCGCTTCCGCGAGTCCGACGTCCGCCCCATGGGGCGCACGGCGCGCGGGGTGCGCGGGATGCACCTCATGCCGGGGCAGCGCGTGATCGCGCTCATCATCGCCGACGGCGGCTACGTGCTCACCGCGACCGAGAACGGCTACGGCAAGCGCACGCCGGTGGCGGAATACCCGCTCCAGGGCCGCGGCGGGCAGGGTGTCATCTCCATCCGCACCACGGCCCGCAACGGCTCCGTGGTCGGCGCGGTGCTGGTGGGCGACGACGACGAGATCATGCTCATCACCGACCGCGGCACGCTGGTGCGCACGCGCGTGCGCGAGGTCTCGGTGATGGGCCGCAACACCCAGGGGGTCAAGCTCATCAGCCTCGCCGAGGGCGAGCGCCTGGTCGGCGTCGAGCGCATCGCCGAGGACGGCGACGGCGAGGACGGCGGCGGATCGGGGGACGTGCCGGCCTGAGAGCGGGCTTGCGGGCGGGGGCGCCGTGCCCCCGGCGGGGGCGCATGTGCGCCCCGCCCGTGGCGCAGGGCTGCGTCGCAGGACGGGAGGAACGATGACGAGGGTCTACAACTTCAGCGCCGGCCCGGCCATGCTGCCCGAGGCGGTGCTCGAGCGCGCGCGCGCGGAGCTCCTCGACTGGCATGGCACCGGCATGTCGGTCATGGAGATGAGCCACCGCGGCGAGGAGTTCGTCTCCATCGCCCGCCAGGCGGAGGCCGACCTGCGCCGCCTCATGGGCATTCCCGACGACTACCACGTGCTCTTCCTGCAGGGCGGGGCGACGAGCCAGTTCGCCATGGTGCCCATGAACCTGCTGCGCGGGCGCGGGCGCGCGGACTACCTCGACACGGGCCTGTGGTCGAGGAAGGCGATCAAGGAGGCGCGCCGCTACTGCGAGGTCAACGTGGCGGCGAGCTCCGAGGCCGAGGGCTACACCACCATCCCGCCGCGCGAGTCCTGGCGCCTCGATCCGCAGGCGGCCTACGTCCACTACACGCCGAACGAGACCATCGGCGGGGTCGAGTTCCACTGGATCCCGGACACGGGCGACGTGCCCCTGGTCGCCGACATGTCCTCGACCATCCTCTCGCGCCCCGTCGACGTGAGCCGCTTCGGCCTCATCTACGCCGGCGCCCAGAAGAACATCGGCCCGGCCGGGCTGACCGTGGTGATCGTGCGCAGGGACCTGGTGGGCGAGACGCTGCCGGGCACGCCGACCATGTTCGACTACGCGGCCCACGCCGAGGCCGGCTCCATGCTCAACACGCCGCCGACCTTTGCCTGGTACCTGGCCGGGCTCGTTTTCCAGTGGCTCCTCGAGCAGGGCGGGCTCGAGGCCATGGCCGAGCGCAACCGGCGCAAGGCCGAGAAGCTCTATGCGGCCATCGACGCCTCGGACTTCTACCGCAATCCGGTCGATCCCGCCTGCCGCTCGTGGATGAACGTGCCCTTCACGCTCGCCGACCCGTCGCTCGACGCGACCTTCCTCCAAGAGGCGAAGGCGGCGGGCCTGGTGGCGCTCAAGGGCCACCGCTCCGTCGGCGGCATGCGCGCGAGCATCTACAACGCCATGCCCGAGGAGGGCGTGGACCGGCTGGTCGAGTTCATGCAGGACTTCGAGCGGCGCCATGGCTGAGAACGGCAACACGAACGGCAACGGCACGCGCGTCTTCCGCATCCTGACGCTGGACAACATCTCGGTGGCGGGGCTGGAGCGCCTGCCGCGCGACCGCTACGAGGTGGCCTCCGAGATCGCCCACCCGGACGCCATCCTCGTGCGCTCGCGCGACCTGCACGGCATGGAGATCCCGCCGACGGTCCAGGCGATCGCGCGTGCCGGCGCGGGCGTCAACAACATCCCCGTCGCCGAGATGACGCGCCGCGGCATCCCGGTGTTCAACGCCCCCGGGGCCAACGCCAACGCGGTCAAGGAGCTGGTGCTGGCGGGGATGCTGGTTGCGGCGCGCAACGTCTGCCAGGCCTGGGACTACGTGCGCGGGCTCGAGGGCGACGACGAGGCCATCCACCGCGCGGTGGAGGCCAACAAGAAGCGCTTCCGCGGCTTCGAGCTGCCGGGGCGCACGCTCGGCGTCATCGGCCTCGGCGCCATCGGCGTCAAGGTCGCCAACGCGGCGCTGGCCCTCGGCATGAAGGTGATCGGCTACGACCCGGACATCACGGTGGAGCGGGCCTGGCAGCTCTCCTCGGAGGTGCAGCAGGGCGCGAGCGTGGACGACCTCCTCGCGCGCGTGGACTTCGTCACCTTCCACGTGCCGCTCACCGAGGAGACGCGCCACATGATCAACGCCGAGCGCATCCGCCGCATGCGCAAGGGCGCGGTCGTGCTCAACTTCGCGCGCGGCGAGATCGTGGACGAGGAGGCGGTGTGCGCCGCCCTCGACGAGGGCCAGCTCTACGCCTACGTGTGCGACTTCCCCACCGCGCGCATCAAGGACCACCCGCGCGTGGTGGCGCTGCCCCACATCGGGGCGTCCACGCAGGAGGCGCAGGACAACTGCGCCATCATGGTGGCCGAGGAGCTGCGCGACTACCTCGAGAACGGCAACGTGCGCAACGCGGTCAACTTCCCCGAGGTCTCGCTGCCGCGTGCGGGCCGTCAGCGCATCGCCGTGGTGAACGCCAACGTCCCGGACATGCTGGGCCAGATCTCGCACCGCCTCGGCCGCGCGGGGCTCAACATCGTGCACATGGTGAACGAGTCGCGCGGTGAGGTCGCCTACACGCTGGTGGACGTGGACGACCCGGCGCCGCCGGAGGTGCTCGAGGGGCTGCGCGCGATCGAGGGCGTGCTCGCCGTGCGCGCCCTGTGAGGCGGCGGGCCGACCACCTGCGCTATAGTTGGCGCTCCCCGGGGGCCACGAGCGGCCGATGAGCGGTGCCGACGACGACAGCCGGCTGAAGGCGCTGCGCGCGCGCATCGACGCCCTGGACGAGGAGATCCAGCGGCTGGTGAGCGAGCGCGCCGCCTGCGCGCGCGAGATCGCCGAGGTCAAGCGCGCGGCCGGCGACGGCAACGCCCTCTACCGCCCGGAGCGCGAGGCTGAGGTGCTGCGCCGCGTGGTGGCGCGCAACGAGGGCCCGCTGCCCGACGAGGCGCTGGTGCGCCTGTTCACGGAGCTCATGTCGGCCTGCCGCGCCGTGCAGGGGCCGGTGCGCGTGGCCTACCTCGGGCCCGAGGGCACCTTCACCCAGGAGGCCGCCCTGCGCCAGTTCGGCGGCTTCGCCGAGCTGCGCCCCATGGAGGACATCGACGCCGTCTTCCGGGAGGTCGAGGCGGGCGGCGCGGACCACGGCGTGGTGCCGGTGGAGAACTCGAGCGAGGGCGTGGTCACGCACACGCTCGACCGCATGCTGGCCTCGCCGCTGGCCATCTGCGGCGAGGTCGAGCTGCGCGTGCACCACAACCTGCTCGCGCGCGAGGGGCCGGTGGAGGCGGTGCGGCGCGTCTACGCCCACCAGCAGGCGCTCGCCCAGTGCCGGCGCTGGCTCGACGAGCACCTGCCGCGGGCCGAGCGCGCCGCGGTGGCGAGCAACGCCGAGGCCGCACGCCGCGCCGCGGACGAGACGGGCGCGGCGGCGGTGGCGAGCGAGGCCGCCGCGGGCCGCTACGGCCTGCGCGTGCTGGCGCGCAACATCGAGGACGAGCCCGGCAACACGACGCGCTTCCTGGTGGTCGGCCGCCAGAGCCCGCCGCCGAGCGGCGCCGACAAGACCTCGCTGGTGCTGTCGGCGCGCAACGAGCCGGGCGCGCTGTTCCGCCTGCTGGAGCCGCTCGCGCGCCACGGCATCAGCATGACGCGCATCGAGTCGCGCCCGGCGCGCCGCGGCGGGCTGTGGGAATACGTATTCTTCGTCGACATCAAGGGCCACGCGGAGGAGCCGCACGTGGCCGCGGCGCTCGCGGAGCTCGAGCGGCGCGCGACGCTGTTCCGCGTCCTCGGCGCCTACCCGCGGGCGCTGCGCGCCGCGGACGAGCCGCGCCCGGCGGGAGACGGGGGCTAGGGGCGCACGGCGTGCGGGAGACGGCGCAGACGGCGCGCGAGGCGCGGACGGACTGGGCGCTCGAGCTCGCCGCGCCCGCCGTGCGCGGGCTCGTGCCCTACGAGCCGGGCAAGCCCATCGAGGCCCTCGAGCGCGAGCTCGGCATCCGCGAGGCGGTCAAGCTCGCCTCCAACGAGAATCCGCTCGGGCCCTCGCCGCGGGCGCTGGAGGCCGCGCGCGCGGCGCTCGCCGGGATCGCCCGCTACCCGGACGGCCATGGCCATGCGCTGCGCGCGGCGCTCGCCGCCCGCCACGGCGTCGATCCGGCCTGCGTCGTCCTCGGCAACGGCTCCAACGACGTGCTGGACCTCGTCGCGCGCGCCTTCCTCGGCCCCGGCACCGAGGCGGTGATGAGCGCGCACGCCTTCGCCGTCTACCCCATCGCCACGCGGGCGGCGGGCGCCGAGGCCGTCGTGGCGCCGGCACGCGACTTCGGCCACGACCTGGAGGCGATGGCGGCGCGCGTGACGGCGCGCACGCGCGTGGTCTGGATCGCCAACCCCAACAACCCCACGGGCACCCGGCTCGCGCCGGAGCGCCTGCGCGCCTTCCTCGAGGCGCTGCCGCCGCACGTGGTGGCCGTGGTGGACGAGGCCTACCACGAGTACGCGGCGCCGGCGGGCGAGGCGGGGGCGATCGCCTGGCTCGCGGCGCTGCCGCGGCTCGTGGTGACGCGCACCTTCTCGAAGGCCCACGGGCTCGCCGGGCTGCGCATCGGCTACGGCGTCGCCGCGCCCGAGGTGGCCGAGCTCCTCAACCGGGTGCGCCAGCCCTTCAACGCCAACGCCGTGGCCCAGGCGGCGGCGCAGGCGGCACTGGCGGACGAGGCGCACATCGCACGCAGCGTGGCGCTCAACCGCGAGGGCATGGCGCAGCTCGAGGCCGGGCTGGGGGAGCTCGGTCTCGCGTGGATCCCTTCTGCCGGGAACTTCCTGTGTGTGGACGTCGGCCGCGAGGCGGCGCCCGTCTACGAGGCGCTGCTGCGCGAGGGGGTGATCGTGCGGCCGGTGGCGGGCTACGGCCTGCCGCGGCACCTGCGGGTGACCGTGGGGCTGCCGGAGGAGAACCGGCGCTTCCTGGAGGCGCTGGGGCGGGTGCTCGGGCGGTGACGGCGCCGCGTTTCGAACGGCTGGCGGTGGTGGGCGTCGGCCTCATCGGCGGCTCGCTCGCGCTCGCCGCCCGCGAGGCCGGCCTTGCGGGCGAGATCGTCGGCATCGGCCGGCGCCGCGAGCGCCTCGAGCGCGCGCGCGCGCTCGGGGTGGTGGACCGCTGGACGACCGAGCCCGCCGAGGGCGTGGCCGGGGCGGACCTCGTGGTGCTCGCCGTGCCCCTGGGGACGATGCGGGCGCTGATGGAGGCGCTCGCCCCGGGCCTCGGCCCGGAGGCGGTCGTCACGGACGTGGGCAGCGCCAAGCGGGCGGTGGTGGAGGACGCGCGCGCCGCACTCGGGGCCGCCTTCGCAC
>WGBS01000292.1 GCA_015494165.1 Gammaproteobacteria bacterium
CAGGCCGAGGCCGTGCGCCTGCGCGACGAGATCGCCAACACCGGCTCGGAGGCCAAGCTCAAGCGCCTGTCCAAGCGGCTCAAGCTGATCGAGTCCTTCATCGAGTCCGGCAACCGTCCGGAGTGGATGGTGCTCACCGTGCTGCCGGTGCTGCCGCCGGACCTGCGGCCGCTGGTGCCGCTCGACGGCGGGCGCTTCGCCACCTCCGACCTCAACGACCTCTACCGGCGCGTCATCAACCGCAACAACCGCCTCAAGCGGCTGCTGGAGCTGAACGCGCCCGACATCATCGTGCGCAACGAGAAGCGCATGCTGCAGGAGGCGGTCGACGCCCTGCTCGACAACGGCCGTCGCGGCCGTGCCATCACCGGCACCAACAAGCGCCCGCTCAAGTCGCTCGCCGACATGATCAAGGGCAAGCAGGGCCGCTTCCGCCAGAACCTGCTCGGCAAGCGCGTGGACTACTCCGGGCGCTCGGTGATCGTGGTCGGCCCCACGCTCAAGCTCCACCAGTGCGGGCTGCCGAAGAAGATGGCCCTGGAGCTCTTCAAGCCCTTCATCTTCTCCAAGCTCCAGCGGCGCGGCCTGGCGACCACCATCAAGGCGGCCAAGAAGCTGGTCGAGCGCGAGGAGCCGGAGGTCTGGGACATCCTCGAGGAGGTGATCCGCGAGCACCCGGTGCTGCTCAACCGCGCGCCCACGCTGCACCGCCTCGGCATCCAGGCCTTCGAGCCGGTGCTGATCGAGGGCAAGGCGATCCAGCTCCACCCGCTGGTGTGCACCGCCTTCAATGCCGACTTCGACGGCGACCAGATGGCCGTGCACGTGCCGCTCTCGCTGGAGGCGCAGCTCGAGGCGCGGGCGCTGATGATGTCGACCAACAACATCCTCTCGCCCGCGCACGGCGCGCCCATCATCGTGCCGTCGCAGGACGTGGTGCTCGGCCTCTATTACATGACGCGCGAGCGCGTCGGCGCCCGCGGCGAGGGCATGGTCTTCGCCGACCTCGCCGAGGTCCACCGTGCCTACGAGGCGCGCCAGGTCGAGCTGCACGCCAAGGTCAAGGTGCGCATCAGCGAGCGCAAGACCGACAAGGACGGCACGGTCGTGACCACCCGCCGCCTGGTGGAGACCACCGTGGGCCGCGCGCTGCTGGCCGAGCTCCTGCCGGACGGGCTCTCCTTCGACCTGGTCAACCAGGTGATGAACAAGAAGGCGATCTCGAAGCTCATCGACGCCTGCTACCGCCAGGTCGGCCTCAAGGAGACGGTGATCTTCGCCGACCAGCTCATGTACACCGGCTTCCACTACGCCACCAGGGCGGGCGTCTCGATCGGCGTCGAGGACCTGGTGATCCCGAAGGAGAAGGCCGAGATCCTCGCGGCCGCGGAGCGGGAGGTGAAGGCCATCGAGCAGCAGTACGCCTCGGGCCTGGTCACCAACGGCGAGCGCTACAACAAGGTGGTGGACATCTGGTCGCACACCAACGACCAGGTGGCGCGCGTGATGATGGAGCAGCTCGGCACGGAGGAGGTGGAGCTGCCGGACGGCAAGAAGGTCAAGCAGCCTTCCTTCAACTCCATCTTCATGATGGCCGACTCCGGCGCGCGCGGCTCGGCGGCGCAGATCCGCCAGCTCGCCGGCATGCGCGGCCTCATGGCCAAGCCCGACGGCTCCATCATCGAGACCCCCATCACGGCCAACTTCCGCGAGGGCCTCGACGTCCTCCAGTACTTCATCTCCACCCACGGCGCGCGTAAGGGCCTGGCGGACACGGCGCTCAAGACCGCCAACTCCGGCTACCTCACGCGCCGGCTGGTGGACGTCGCCCAGGACCTGGTGGTCACCGAGGAGGACTGCGGCACCACGCAGGGCCTCCTCATGACCCCCATCGTCGAGGGCGGCGACGTGGTCGAGACGCTGGGCGAGCGCGTGCTCGGGCGCGTCACCGCCGAGGACGTGGTGCTGCCCGGCACCGACAAGGTGGTGGTGCCGCGCGGCACGCTGCTCGACGAGAAGTGGGTGGAAAAGCTCGAGGAGCTCTCCATCGAGCAGGTCAAGGTGCGCTCGCCCATCACCTGCGAGACGCGCTACGGCGTCTGCTCGCAGTGCTACGGGCGCGACCTCGCCCGCGGCCACAAGGTCAACATCGGCGAGGCGGTGGGCGTGATCGCCGCGCAGTCCATCGGCGAGCCCGGCACGCAGCTCACCATGCGCACCTTCCACATCGGCGGCGCCGCCAGCCGCTCGGCGGCGGTGAGCAACGTCGAGGTCAAGTCGAAGGGGCGCATCAAGCTGCACAACGTCAAGACCGTGCGCCACGAGGCCACGGGCAATCTGGTGGCGGTGTCGCGCTCGGGCGAGATCAGCGTCCTGAACGAGCTCGGCCAGGAGCGCGAGCGCTACAAGATCCCCTACGGCGCGGTGCTGACCGTCGACGACGGCGACGCGGTGGAGCCGGGCCAGATCGTCGCGAACTGGGACCCGCACACGCACCCGATCGTCACCGAGGTCTCGGGCAAGGTGCAGTTCGTGGACTTCATCGAGGGCGTGACGGTGCAGCGCCAGGCCGACGAGGTCACGGGCCTCAGCACCCTGGTGGTGACCGACCCCAAGCAGCGCGGCGCGGCCTACAAGGATACGCGTCCGCTGGTGCGCATCGTCGGCGAGGACGGCCAGGAGCTCACCATCCCCGGGACCGAGATCCCGGCGCACTACTACCTGCCCGCCGGCGCCATCGTCGCCGTCGAGGACGGCCAGATGGTGGGGGTGGGCGACATCATCGCCCGCATCCCGCAGGAGTCGACCAAGACGCGCGACATCACGGGCGGCCTGCCGCGCGTGGCCGACCTGTTCGAGGCGCGCAAGCCCAAGGACCCGGCGGTGCTGGCCGAGATCTCGGGCACCATCTCCTTCGGCAAGGAGACCAAGGGCAAGCAGCGCATCACCATCACGGGCCCCAACGGGGAGACGCACGAGGAGCTCATCCCCAAGTGGCGGCACGTGACGGTCTTCGACGGCGAGCAGGTGGAGAAGGGCGAGACCATCGTCGACGGCGAGCCCAACCCGCACGACATCCTGCGCCTGCTCGGGGTGACGGCGCTCGCCCAGTACCTGGTCAAGGAGATCCAGGACGTCTACCGCCTGCAGGGCGTCAAGATCAACGACAAGCACATCGAGGTGATCATCCGCCAGATGCTGCGCAAGGTGGAGATCACCGACCCCGGCGACACGAAGTTCCTCAAGGGCGAGCAGGTCGACCGCGCCCGCGCCCTGGAGGAGAACGACCGCATGCGCCGCTCCAACAAGGAGCCGTGCCAGTTCCAGCCGGTGCTGCTCGGCATCACCAAGGCCTCGCTCGCCACCGAGTCCTTCATCTCGGCGGCCTCCTTCCAGGAGACCACCCGGGTGCTGACCGAGGCGGCGGTGCGCGGCATGCGCGACGAGCTGCGCGGGCTGAAGGAGAACGTGATCGTCGGGCGCCTGATCCCGGCCGGCACGGGCTTCGCCTATCACCAGGAGCGGCGCCGCCGGCGGCGGCGGGCGATCGAGGAGGCCGAGGCCGCCTTCGAGACCCCGCGCCCGGCCGAGGCCGCGGAGGAGGCCCAGGCCGCCGAGCCGCAGGCCGCCGAGGCCCAGGCCGGCGGCCCCGCCCCGGAGGCGCCGGCCGGCGGCGAGGGCGGCGAGGCCTCCGGCGGCGGCGAGGGCTGAGGGCACGGCCGGCCGGGCGCGGCCCGTCCGGCCCGGCCGCGGCCCCGGGGAAGCCCCCGGAAGCCCTGAAAAATTCGATTTTTCAGGGCTTCCCCGCGGCCAGGGACGGCCGCGGAGAAACTCATGCACACGGAAGTGCATGGCAGCTCGAGGGAAAATCAAGATGGCCGCGAAGCGCCTTAGCGCTGATCGATCCGCGTAGCGGATTGATCAGAGTCCCCCCAGATTTCTTGACACGTTAGGGGGACCTCCCTAGAATTCCGCGTCTGCGACAGGCCGGGCCGTCCGGCCTGTCGTTTGTTTTCCGGACGGAGACGCCCGCCTTCCCGAGCGTCGGGCGGGCCCTGCGGGGCGCGCCCCGCCGGGTGCCGGCCGCGCCCGGGGTGGAACGCTCAACCGGCTGAAAGACAAAGAGAATCCCGGACCGCCCACACGGCCCGGGGCATGCGCCGACTGACAGTCGAGCACAGGAGCGGACTGGAGCGATGGCGACCATCAACCAGCTGGTGCGCAAGCCGCGCACCCGCAAGAAGGAGAAGAGCAAGGTCCCGGCGCTGGAGGCCTGCCCCCAGAAGCGCGGGGTCTGCACGCGCGTCTACACGACGACGCCGAAGAAGCCGAACTCGGCGCTGCGCAAGGTCGCGCGCGTGCGCCTGACCAACGGCTACGAGGTCACCGCCTACATCGGCGGCGAGGGGCACAACCTCCAGGAGCACTCCGTGGTGCTGATCCGCGGGGGGCGCGTCAAGGACCTGCCGGGCGTGCGCTACCACATCATCCGCGGCGCGCTCGACGCCTCGGGCGTGGAGGCGCGCCGCCAGGGCCGCTCCAAGTACGGCGCCAAGCGGCCGAAGTCGTGACGGGCGCCTGACGGGCCGAGAGCCACAGACGGGATCGAAGGGCCATGCCGAGAAGACGAGTCGTCACCCAGCGTCCGATCCTGCCGGACCCCAAGTACGGCAACGAGACGATCGCCAAGTTCATCAACATGGTCATGATGCGCGGCAAGAAGTCGCTCGCCGAGAAGATCGTCTACGGGGCGCTGGACCGCATCGCCGAGCGCACGAACAAGGACCCGGTGGAGGTGCTCGAGCAGGCCCTCGACAACGTGCGCCCGGTGGTGGAGGTGAAGTCGCGCCGTGTCGGCGGCGCCACCTATCAGGTGCCGGTGGAGGTGCGCCCGGTGCGGCGCAACTCGCTCGCCATGCGCTGGATCATCGACGCCGCGCGCAAGCGCGGCGAGAAGTCCATGCCGCAGCGCCTCGCCGGCGAGATTATGGACGCGGCCGAGAACCGCGGCGCCGCGGTGAAGAAGCGCGAGGACACGCACCGCATGGCCGAGGCCAACAAGGCCTTCGCGCACTACCGCTGGTAAGGGGCCGCAGGGCAGCAGACCGAGGAAGCAGACGTGGCACGCACGACCCCCATCGAGCGCTACCGCAACATCGGGATTGCCGCGCACATCGACGCCGGCAAGACCACGACCACGGAGCGCATCCTGTTCTACACCGGCGTCTCGCACAAGATCGGCGAGGTGCACGACGGCGCCGCGACCATGGACTGGATGGAGCAGGAGCAGGAGCGGGGCATCACCATCACCTCCGCGGCCACGACCTGCTTCTGGTCCGGCATGTACCAGCAGTTCCCGCAGCACCGCATCAACATCATCGACACGCCGGGCCACGTCGACTTCACCATCGAGGTCGAGCGCTCCATGCGCGTGCTCGACGGCGCGGTCGCGGTCTTCTGCGCGGTGGGCGGCGTCGAGCCGCAGTCGGAGACCGTCTGGCGCCAGGCCAACAAGTACGGCGTCCCGCGCATCGCTTTCGTCAACAAGATGGACCGCACCGGCGCCAACTTCCTGCGGGTGGTCGACCAGATCAAGACCCGCCTCGGCGCCAACCCGGTGCCGCTCCAGCTCCCCATCGGCGCCGAGGAGAACTTCGAGGGCGTGGTCGATCTCGTGCGCATGAAGGCCATCCGCTGGGACGAGGCGAGCCGCGGCACCCAGTACAGCGTGGACGACGTGCCGGCGGACATGGCCGACGCCTGCGCCGAGTGGCGCGAGAAGCTGGTCGAGGCCGCGGCCGAGGCCTCCGAGGAGCTGATGGAGAAGTACCTCGAGGGCGGCGAGCTCAGCGAGGAGGAGATCCGCCAGGGGCTGCGCACGCGCACCCTCTCGAGCGAGATCGTGCCCGTGCTGTGCGGCTCGGCCTTCAAGAACAAGGGCGTGCAGGCCCTGCTCGACGCCGTCATCGACTACCTCCCCTCGCCGGTGGACATCCCGCCCGTCAAGGGCTACCTCGACGACGCCGATCACACGCCCGCCGAGCGCAAGGCCTCCGACGACGAGCCCTTCGCGGCGCTGGCCTTCAAGATCGCGACCGATCCCTTCGTCGGCACGCTCACCTACATCCGCGTCTACTCCGGCGTGCTGACCTCGGGCGACACCGTCTACAACTCCACGCGCAAGCGCAAGGAGCGCATCGGGCGCCTGCTGCAGATGCACGCCAACCACCGCGAGGAGATCAAGGAGGTGCGCGCCGGCGACATCGCCGCCTGCGTGGGCCTCAAGGACATCACCACGGGTGACACCCTCTGCGACCCGAACAAGGTCATCATCCTCGAGCGCATGGAGTTCCCGGAGCCCGTGATCTCGCAGGCGGTGGAGCCCAAGACCAAGGCCGACCAGGAGAAGCTCGGCGTCGCGCTCCAGAAGCTCGCCCAGGAGGACCCCTCCTTCCGGGTGCACACCGACGAGGAGTCGGGTCAGACCATCATCTCCGGCATGGGCGAGCTGCACCTGGAGATCATCGTCGACCGCCTGCGCCGCGAGTTCAAGGTCGAGGCCAACGTCGGCAAGCCGCAGGTGGCCTACCGCGAGACCATCCGCAAGAGCGTCGAGCAGGAGGGCAAGTTCGTGCGCCAGACGGGCGGCCGCGGCCAGTACGGCCACGTGTGGCTGCGCATCGAGCCCAACGAGCCCGGCGCCGGCTACGAGTTCGTCAATGCCATCGTCGGCGGCGTGGTGCCGAAGGAGTACATCCCGGCGGTGGACAAGGGCGTGCAGGAGGCGATGCAGAGCGGCGTCGTGGCGGGTTACCCCGTGGTGGACGTCAAGGTCACTCTCTACGACGGCTCCTACCACGAGGTCGACTCCTCGGAGATGGCCTTCAAGATCGCAGGCTCCATGGCCTTCAAGGAAGGCGCCAAGAAGGCCAATCCCGTGCTGCTCGAGCCGATCATGAAGGTCGAGGTGGTCACCCCGGAGGAGTACATGGGCGACGTCATGGGCGACCTCAACCGCCGCCGCGGCGTCGTGCAGGGTATGGAGGACGCGCCCATGGGCAAGGTGATCCGCGCCGAGGTGCCGCTGGCCGAGATGTTCGGCTACGCCACCGACCTGCGCTCGCTGAGCCAGGGGCGCGCGAGCTACACCATGGAGTTCTCGCACTACGCGGAGGCCCCGGCGAACGTCGCCGAGGCCGTCATCAAGAAGGCTTCCTGAGAACGAACGCAACAGCAGGCTTCGCAGACTGAGAAGAAGAGGTAGCACCCATGTCCAAGGAGAAGTTCGAGCGCAAGAAGCCGCACGTGAACGTGGGCACGATTGGTCATGTGGACCATGGGAAGACGACGCTGACGGCGGCGTTGACGAAGGTGTCTGCGGAGAAGTTTCAGGGGGCGGAGTTCAAGGCGTACGATCA
>WGBS01000293.1 GCA_015494165.1 Gammaproteobacteria bacterium
ATGTTGGTGTCTATGCCGTCGACGACGATCTCGGCGAGCGCGGTGCGCATGCGCGCCAGTGCCGAGGCGCGGTCCTCGCCGTGGGCGATGAGCTTGGCGATGAGCGAGTCGTAGTAGGGCGGCACGGTGTAGCCGGTGTAGATGTGCGAGTCGAAGCGGATGCCCGGGCCGCCCGGGGCGTGGAAGAAGCGGATGGTGCCGGGGCTGGGCGCGAAGGTGCGCGGGTGCTCGGCGTTGACGCGGCACTCGACCGCGTGGCCGCGGATGCGCACGTCGGACTGGCGGTGGCGCAACGGCTCGCCCGCGGCGACGCGAAGCTGCTCCTTCACCAGGTCGATGCCCGTGACCATCTCCGTCACGGGGTGCTCGACCTGGATGCGGGTGTTCATCTCGATGAAGTAGAACTCGCCGTCCTGGTAGAGGAACTCGAAGGTGCCGGCGCCGCGGTAGCCGATCTCGAGGCAGGCGCGCACGCAGCGCTCGCCCACGGCTGCGCGCTGCTCCTCGCTGATGCCGGGCGCCGGCGCCTCCTCGACCACCTTCTGGTGGCGACGCTGCATGGAGCAGTCGCGCTCGCCGAGGTGGATGGCGTTGCCCTGGCCGTCGGCCAGCACCTTGAACTCCACGTGCCGCGGGCGCTCGAGGTACTTCTCCATGTAGACGGCGTCGTTGCCGAAGGCCGCGGCCGCCTCCGTGCGGGTGAGGGTGATGGCGTTGAGGAGCGTGGCGTCGGAGTGCACCACGCGCATCCCGCGCCCGCCGCCGCCGCCCGCGGCCTTGATGATCACGGGATAGCCGATCTCGTGCGCGAGCCGCAGGTTCTCCTCCGGGTCGTCGCCGAGGGGGCCGTCGGAGCCCGGCACGCACGGCACGCCCGCGGCCTTCATCGCGCGGATGGCCTCGACCTTGTCGCCCATGAGGCGGATGGTCTCCGGCCGCGGACCGATGAAGATGAAGCCGCTGTTCTCGACGCGCTCGGCGAAGTCGGCGTTCTCGGCGAGGAAGCCGTAGCCCGGGTGGATGGCGACGGCGTCCGTGACCTCCGCCGCCGAGATGATGGCCGGCATGTTGAGGTAGCTCTCGGCGGCGGGCGGCGGGCCGATGCACACCGACTCGTCGGCGAGCCGCACGTGCATGAGGTCGCGGTCCGCCGTCGAGTGCACGGCCACGGTCTTGATGCCGAGCTCGCGGCAGGCGCGCAGGATGCGCAGCGCGATCTCTCCGCGGTTGGCGATGACGACCTTGTCGAGCATGGCCTCGGGCTTCCGTGGGCCGCACCGCCGGCCGCGCCGCCGCGGGCGGCGCCGGCCGGCGGCGGGGCCGCGGTCACTGGATGACGAAGAGGGGCTGGCCGTACTCCACCGGCTGGCCGTTCTCGACCAGGATGGCGGCGATCACGCCGGCCTTGTCGGCCTCGATCTGGTTGAGCATCTTCATCGCCTCGATGATGCACAGCGTGTCGCCGACCTCCACGCGCTGGCCCACCTCCACGAAGGGCTTGGCGCCCGGCGCGGGCGCGCGGTAGAAGGTGCCGACCATGGGTGCGGTGACGACGTGCCCCTCCGGGATGGCCTCGCCGCCCTCCGCGGCCGGTGCCGCGGCGGGGGCCTCGGCGGGCGCCGGCTCCGCGGGTGCGGGCGCGGCCGGCGCCGGCGGCGGTGCCGCCGGGACGGGCGCGGGCGGGGGCGCCACGTGCGAGTGGCGGCGGATGCGCACCGACTCCTCGCCCTCGCGGATCTCGATCTCGGCGATGCCCGACTCCTCGAGCAGCTCGATCAGCTTCTTGATCTTGCGGATGTCCATCGGTCGCTCGGCTCCGCTCAGGACGCGCGCGCGAGCCGCCGCAGCGCCGCCTCCAGCGCCAGCTCGTAGCCGTCGGCGCCGAGGCCGCTGATGACCCCCTCGGCGATGTCCGACAGATAGGAGCGCTGGCGGAAGGGCTCGCGCGCGTGCACGTTGCTGAGGTGGATCTCGATGAAGGGGATGCGCACCGCGAGCAGCGCATCGCGCAGCGCGATGCTCGTGTGCGTGAAGGCCGCGGGGTTGATGAGGATGAAGGCCACGCCCTCGCCCGCGGCCGCGTGGATGCGCTCGACGAGCGCGTGCTCGGCGTTGCTCTGGAAGCACGCGAGCTCGTGGCCGGCCGCCGCGGCGCGCTCGCGCAGGCGCGCCTCGATCTCCGCGAGCGTGACCCTGCCGTAGCGCTCGGGCTCGCGCGTGCCGAGCAGGTTCAGGTTGGGCCCGTTGAGGAGGAGTAGCCGCGCCATCTCGCCCCGCCGGCGCCGGCGCCCCGGACCGTCGCGCGCGGCGGCCGCCGGCGGAGCCCGGTGCCCGGGCCGGACGGCTGCGCCTTTCCCGCGCGGCGGGCCCCCGGCGGCGCGGACGCCCGTCTCCTGCCGACTGCGGGCGCGATTGTGCCGGAAACGCGCAGGGAAATCCACCGATCCGGCCACGTTCGCGGCCGGATCGGCGCAGATCAGCCCTTCTCGCCGCCCTTTCCGCCGGCCGCGGGCGGGAGCAGGCCCGCGACGGCCTCGCGGATCTCCTCGGCGGTCACCTCGCCGGCCTTGGCGAACACCACGCGCCCGTCGGGCGCGAGGATCACCGTGTAGGGCAGGGCGCCGAAGGAGTCGCCGTAGGCGCGCGCGACCTCGATGG
>WGBS01000294.1 GCA_015494165.1 Gammaproteobacteria bacterium
AGCAGGTGGTGCGGGGGCGGGCACCGGTGCCGCCGCCTCGGCCGGCGGCGGGGCCTTCGGCGCCGGGGACGGCGCCCCGGCCGCGGCCTCGGCCCGCACCACCTGCTCGGGGCGCTCGACCAGGTAGCCGATGGGCTCGCCCACCGGCACCGTGGCCCCCACGGGCGCGAGCGGCCCCGAGAGGTAGCCCTCGCGGAAGACCTCCACGTCCATGACGGCCTTGTCGGTCTCGACCTGCGCGACCGCGTCGCCGCGCGAGACCTTGTCGCCCGGATGCTTGTTCCAGGCGACGATGACGCCCTCGGTCATGGTGTCCGAGAGCTGCGGCATCTTGATGACGTGCACCACGCCCTGCGGCGGCGCGGCGCCCCCCTCTGCGGCAGCGGCGGGCGCGGCGGCCCCCTCCCCGGCCTCGCGCTCCTGTGCCGCGGGCGCGGGAGCGGGCGCGGGTGCCTCCCCGCCGCCGGCGGCCGCCTCCTCCGCAGCCGGCGCCGCCCCCTCCTCGTGCACCACCTCCTCCGGCGTCGGCGCCAGGTAGGCGATGGGCTCGCCCACCGGCACCGTGGCGCCTTCCGGCACGCGCGGGCCCGACAGGTACCCCTCGCGGAAGACCTCGACGTCCATGATGGCCTTGTCGGTCTCGACCTGCGCGACCACGTCGCCACGCGAGACCTTGTCGCCGATGGCCTTCTGCCAGGAGACGAGCACGCCCTCGGTCATGGTGTCCGAGAGCTGCGGCATCCTGATGACGTAGCGCTCACCCATGTCGGTGTCCCTGTGCCGGGGGCGCGGCGGCGGCCCGGCGGCGGCGCCTCAGCGCCCGAGCAGGCGCAGCACCGCCGCCACCACCTCGTCCGGGTTGGGGATGGCCGCGCGCTCCAGCGTGCGGTTGTAGGGGATGGGGACGTTGCGCGCCGAGACGCGCACCGGCGGCGCGTCGAGCTCGTAAAAGCACTCCTCGTTGATGATGGCCATGACCTCGGCGCCCACGCCGCACGGCGCCTCGGCCTCCTCCACCACCACCGCGCGGTGCGTCTTCGCCACCGAGCGCGCGATGCCCGCACGGTCCAGGGGGCTGAGGGCGTAGAGGTCCACCACCTCGCAGTCGATGCCGTGCTCGGCGGCGAGGCGCTCGGCCGCCTTCAGGCACCAGTGCACGGAGATGTTGTAGCCGAACAGCGTGACGTCGCGGCCCTCGCGCGCCACCTCCGAGCCCTCGAGGGGATGGAGGTACTCCTCGTCCGGCACCTCGCCGCGCAGGTTGTACATGTACTCGTGCTCGTTGATGAACACGGGATCGTTGCAGCGCACGGCCGACTTGAGCAGGCCGTAGGCCTGGCGCGGATTGGAGGGGGTGACCACGCGCAGCCCGGCGATGCCCATGAAGACCTTCTCCATGCGCGCCGAGTGCTGGGCGCCGAGCTGGTGGGCGACGCCGCCCGGCGAGCGGATCACCACCGGCGCCTGGAGCTGCCCGCCCGACATGTAGCGCACCTTGGCCGCGGTGTTGGCGATCTGGTCGAGCGCGAGCCAGGCGAAGTTCACGGACATGATCTCGATGATGGGGCGCACGCCGAGGAAGGAGGCGCCGATGCCGAGGCCCGTGAAGCTGTTCTCGGAGATGGGCGTGTCGATCACGCGCTCGGGGCCGTACTTCTCGTACAGGCCCAGGGTCGCCTTGTAGGTGCCGCCGGCGAGCCCCACGTCCTCGCCCATGACGATGACCATGGGGTCACGGGCCAGCTCCTCGTCGTGCGCGCGGCGCACGGCCTCCCACAGCGCCATCTCCGCCATCAGGCCCTCCGGCAGGAGTCGTCGTCGGCGAGCACGTACCGCTCGAGGTCCTCGACGCGCGGCTCGGGCGAGCGCTCGGCGAAGGGGACGATCTCGTTCTCGATCTCGTCGAGGATCTCGTCGTCCATGCGCTTGTAGTCGTCGTGCGTCATGGCGCCGGCCTCGACGAGGCGGTCGCGCAGGATGATGATCGGGTCGCGCCGCGACCACTTGCGCTCCTCCTCCTTCGGCCGGTAGGCGTTGGAGTCCGACATGGAGTGGCCGCGGTAGCGGTAGGTGAGGAGCTCCATGAAGTAGGGCCCCTTGCGCGCGCGCACGTGCGCCACCGCCTCCTTCGCCGCCTCGTAGACCGCCTCCACGTCCTGGCCGTCGACCTGCACCGCCGGGATGTTGTAGCCGCACACGCGCTTGTACTGGTCGACGACGGCGGTGGAGCGGTCGATGCGCGTGCCGATGCCGTAGAGGTTGTTCTCGCACACGTAGAGCACGGGCAGCTTCCACAGGCTCGCCATGTTCATGGTCTCGTGGAAGGTGCCCTGGTTGTTGGCGGCGTCGCCGAGGAAGCAGATCGAGATCTCCTCGCCGCCCTGCATGAGGATGGCCTTGGCGATGCCGGCGGCGAGCGGGAAGGGGCCGCCGACGAGGGCGTAGCCGCCCATGAAGCGGTGCTCGACGTCGAACAGGTGCATGGAGCCGCCGTAGCCGCGCGAGCAGCCCGTGGCCTTGCCGTAGAGCTCGGCCATCACGGCCTTGGGATCGCAGCCGCACTTGATGGCGTGGATGTGGTCGCGGTAGCCGGTGATCACGTAGTCGAAGCCGGGGCGCGCGGCCTCCATCACGCCGTGCACGCACGCCTCCTGGCCGGGGTAGAGGTGGAGGAAGCCGCCGATCTTGCGCTCGACGTAGGCCTCGTAGCAGCGCTCCTCGAAGCGCCGCGCGAAGAGCATCTCGCGCAGCACCCGCTTCTTGTCCTCGATGGTCTCGAGCGGCATGTGGCGTCCGACGCAGCGGGCCGGCGGCCCGTGGAACCCGGTGATCGGCTATGCCCCGCGCGCGGGGAGCGCGTATGATCCTTGTTCTCCCTGGGCAGGTCAAGGAATCGGGACATGGCGGCACCGCTCCCGCCGGAGACGAAAATCCAGGTCATTCAAGCACTAGGCGGCACGTCGGAGGCGGCCGCGGCGGCGCGTCGTGCCGATGCGGTAATGCTGTGGCTCGCGCCGGCCGTGCTCGAGGGGCGCTGGCCGCGCGTGCCCTGGCGGCGCGCGCTCGCCGCACGCCTCGCGCGCGAGCCGCGCCCGCGTTGCGGCGGCGTGCTGCTCGAGCTCGACACCGAGGAGGACGGCCGCCCGGTGCGCGTGGTCGCGGCCTGCGTGGAGGAGGACGCATCGGCCTTCGCGCGCCTCGAGCGCGCGCGCGAGCTCGCCGCACGCGTCCTCGCCGTGCGGCCGCGCGAAGTGGCGGTGTGGGCGCCGGGGGCCGGCGCGCGCGCACCGGCGCTGCTCGAGGCGGGCGTGGCGGCGCTGCTCGCCGCCGCCCAGCCCATGCCGAGCC